>NZ_JBIMJO010000012.1:0-82206 GCF_043674095.1 Streptococcus sp. A25 | reverse complement strand
CTATACTGAGTTGGGGAATTCTAGTATATCAGACGAACATGTCTTTTTTGTTGCACTTCATTTTACAACGCGGGATTTGTAAATTTTTATTCTGGTATTCCGACAAATAACGCATGTAATAAACATCTACAGTCTATCTTAAAAAAATTGGATATTACACCTTTAAATCTAACATGTACAGGAAACCGCCACACATATGCTTCTATTCTGATATCTGAAGGCATTGATTTATGGGTTCTTGCTAAAATTATGGGTCATAAGGACATCACTCAAATCATAGAAACTTACGGTCATTTGATTAATGAAAAAGAGAAAAAAGAAAATGATCGAATTCGTCTATTGCTAATGAACGATAAATCAATAGATCATGGTTGAACAAAAGTTGAACAAATTAAAAAGAAACGCTGTTAAACCAACGTTTCTAAGCTATATAATATCTCCCCTGCAGGAATCGAACCTGCAACTAATTCTTAGGAGGAATTTGTTATATCCATTTAACTAAGGGAAGGTTACCCTTCTATTGTAACCTAGAAGGGAAAGGATTGCAAGACTGGATTAGTCTGCTGCGTGCTTACGGTATTTTTCCATTTTGGCTTTGAACAATTCCCCATTGCTAGGTGCCGTGTAGGTAACCGCATTCGCTCCAGCCTCAATGACTGTGCGAATGCTGTCTTCGGTCGGACCGCCTGTTGCAATAATCGGAAATTCGGGGAAATCTTGACGAATCTTGGCCACAACCCGCGCAGTATCTGCTCCACAAGAAACATTGAGAATATCAACACCAGCCTCAATCCGGGCCTTAATATTTGATTTCTCAGAAACTACCGTATAGATGATAGGAATATCCACAACCTTGTTGATTTCCTGTATAGTATCGACATTGGTCGGACCATTGACAACAACCGCATAGGCACCTTCTGATTCAGAAAAGAGGCTCATATTAGCAGAGCGGAGACCTGTGGTCAAGCCACCACCCACACCTGCAAGTACAGGAACTGAAGCTACCAGCATGATGCTCTTAAGAATAGCTGGACTAGGCGTAAAAGGATAGACTGCTAGCACAGCGTCTGCATTATGATTGGCAATAATCGCAACATCCGTCGTAAACAAAATCGAGCGGATTCTGCGTCCGTAAATTATGATACCGCTACATTCTTTGATAATATTAGGCATCTGCACAATATCCTGGCGCAAATCTGACAAGATTGACGGTGGAACTGGCTTGTTCATAGGTCACCTCCATTTTTATATTTTAGAACATCAAGACTAGTCGCAAAAGGAAACTCCCCATCTCAGCAAGAACATTTCCCATCCTTAGCTGAAATTTGAAAACCTGATGTCCACTTACACTCTAGCCTAGTTAAATTTCGGTTTAATAATATTCATTATAACACATTTTTATCAGGAATAGGAAGCTATCCCTGAAAAAATCAAAAAATCCGGAAAATCGTCCGGATCCTTTGAACTATTTGGTAGATTTGCGAACCTTAATGCCGTGATTCAGAATGACTTCACGGTTTTCCAATTCTTCCTTGTGCATGATTTTGGTCAGCATCCGCATGGCAATGGCACCAATATCATACAATGGCTGATTGATAGAAGTCAGGTTAGGTCGTGTAAACTTGGTCACCAGTGAATCATCGCTTGTAATGATTTCAAAATCTTCTGGAACGCTGAGACCCTTGTCTGAAATACCATTCAAGAGACCTGCTGCAATTTCATCTTCTGCCACCAAGGCTGCCGTCGCACCTGCGTTCAAGATACGTTCAGCAAGAGCATAGCCTTCTTCATACTTATACTTAGATTCAAAGACTAGGCCTTCGCTAAAGTCCAAGCCCGCTTCTTGCAAGCCATCCTTATAACCAGCAAAGCGGACCTTGCCATTGATATCATCAACCAACGGTCCAGATACAAAGGCGATTTTCTTGTTGTTTTTAGCCAACAGGGTAACCGCATCCTTGCTTGCTGCAGCGTAGTCAATGTTTACGCTCGGCAATTGTTTTTCCAAATCAACCGTACCAGCCAGAACAATCGGTGTACGTGAACGAGAAAACTCCGCACGAATCTTATCTGTCAAATGGTAGCCCATGAAAATGATACCATCCACCTGTTTTGAAAAGAGGGTGTTGACCACATTAATCTCTTTTTCATCGTTCTCATCGCTATTGGCAAGGACGATATTATACTTATACATATCAGCAATGTCATCAATCCCCTTAGCCAAGGTTGCAAAGTAGGCGTTAGCAATATTTGGGATAACCACACCAACAGTCGTCGTCTTCTTGCTGGCCAAACCACGGGCAACGGCGTTAGGACGGTAATCCAAGCGCTCGATGACCTCTAAGACTTTTTTGCGGGTATTTTCCTTAACGTTCTTATTTCCATTGACAACGCGGGAAACGGTCGCCATAGAGACCCCGGCTTCGCGGGCAACGTCATATATCGTTACCGTATCATCAGTATTCAACATATTTGTGTTTCCTTTCATCTTTCTTTTTCTATGAAAATTACGCTTTCACTCTCTTATAGTGTATCACTTTTTGTAAACACTTTCAAGAGAAAAATAGGACTTTTTTCGCTAGGACTTGCAAATTTTTTGATTTTTTGAAACAATAGTCCATATAATAAACGAAAATTTCATTTTTCTTATCATCAAAAGAAAGGTATGCCTATGTCTAAATTACAATATGTGCAAGATTACCTAGAAAACAATCAACTTGAATTGGCCATTTTCTCAGATCCTTCCAGTATCTACTACCTGACCGGCTATCACGCTGACCCACACGAACGCCACATGTTCCTCTTTGTCATGCCAGACCATGAACCGCTCCTCTTCCTACCAGCTCTCGATGTCGAGCGCGCTCGTGCAACTGTTTCATTCCCCGTAACTGGCTACATGGATTCTGAAAATCCTTGGAAAATCATCCAGGCAAGTCTGCCAAACAAGGCCTTCAAGACAATCGGTGCTGAATTTGACAATATGAATTTGACCCGCTACCACGGTCTCCAGTCTATTTTTAATCAGCCTTTCTCAGACATCACTCCGCTGATCAATACCATGAAATTGATTAAATCCCGCGATGAAATTGAAAAAATGTTTATCGCAGGTGAATTTGCGGATAAGGCCATGCAGGTCGGATTTGACAACATTTCCTTGAATGTCACAGAAACCGACATTATCGCCCAGATTGAATTTGAAATGAAAAAACAAGGCATTTCAAAAATGAGTTTCGATACCATGGTCTTGACCGGTAATAATGCAGCTAATCCTCACGGCATTCCCGCTACTAATAAGATTGAAAACAATGCCCTGCTTTTGTTTGACTTGGGCGTAGAAACGCTAGGCTACACTTCTGATATGACACGGACAATTGCGGTCGGTCAGCCTGATCAATTCAAAAAAGACATTTACAATCTCTGTTTAGAGGCCCACATGGCAGCTGTCGAGATGATTAAACCCGGTGTGACTGCTGGTGAAATTGACTACGCTGCTCGCTCTGTTATTGAAAAATCTGGTTATGGTGAGTATTTCAACCACCGCCTGGGCCACGGTTTGGGAATGAGCGTTCATGAATTTCCATCTATCATGGAAGGCAATGATTTGGTTATTCAAGAGGGCATGTGTTTCTCTGTTGAGCCAGGTATCTACATTCCGGGCAAGGTCGGCGTCCGCATTGAGGATTGCGGTCATGTGACCGAGAACGGCTTTAATGTCTTTACCAAGACGCCGAAAGAACTCTTGTATTTTGATGTATAAAAAGAGAACCTCCTACTATTTTGTAGGAGGTCATTTACTTACCTATTTTTTTAGAAAAGTTGTTAATAGTCGAAAAGCATGGATCATTAGAATAACAAGAATAGCAATAACATTGATAAAAAGTGGTATTATTACGAAAGCAAGTCCATATATAGCAATGATAGTTGCATCTTCTATCTCAGCTCTGTTACTCAAGTACATCATATATAAATAGCTGGATGCCAAAATGAAAAAAATAACATAAATACCTTTGGTCCAATAGTGATATAAAAATCTATAAATCAAGGCATTTCCAACTAGCGTAGCAATAATAAGTAGTAAAATTAGCCAGGTTTCGACTAAATAAAGGAGCCAAAATATGAAAGGGAGACTCATCGATACCAACAAAGTCCCTAATATCAGACCCGCTCTTTTAAGAATTACATTCATACTTGATTAAAAATTTCGACCATTTTTGCCGTAGCCATATTTTTCCATAAAGTCCTGACGGAATTCGAGCAGGTTATCGTCCATGATAGCCTGACGAACATTTTTCATGAGGTTAATCAAGAAGAAGAGATTGTGGTAGCTGGTCAAGCGGATACCAAATGTCTCGTCGGCCTTAAGTAAATGACGGAGATACGCACGTGTGTAGTTTTTACATGTGTAGCAATCGCACTCTGGATCTAATGGTGTAAAGTCCTCAGCGAACTGAGCGTTTTTAACCACAAGACGTCCTTGACTGGTCATGCAAGTTCCATTACGTGCAATGCGTGTTGGTAGTACACAGTCAAACATATCAACCCCACGAATCACACCATCAATCAAGCTATCTGGTGCTCCAACACCCATGAGGTAACGAGGCTTGTTTTCCGGCAAAAGCGGCGTTGTGAAATCCAAGACTGCATTCATCTCATCATGGGTCTCACCGACAGCCAAACCACCGATGGAATAGCCCGGAAAATCCATGCTGACCAGGTCGCTAGCTGATTGGCGACGGAGGTCTTCAAAACCAGCCCCTTGGACAATCCCGAAGAGCCCTTGGTCATGCGGGCGACGGTGAGCCTTTAGACCACGCTCCGCCCAACGGCTGGTCCGTTCAATGGACTTCTTGACATAGTCATACGGTTGGTAGAATTGCGGGCATTCATCAAAGCTCATCATGATGTCAGAACCAAGATTATTCTGGATGGAAATGGCTTTTTCCGGCGACAGGAACATCTTGCTGCCGTTGAGGTGGTTCTTGAAGGTCACGCCTTCTTCTGAGATATTGCGGCTATCTGCCAGCGAATAAACCTGGAACCCGCCCGAATCTGTCAAAATCGGCTGGTCCCAATTCATGAATTTGTGGAGTCCACCGGCACGCGCAATCAGCTCATCACCAGGACGAAGCCAGAGATGATAGGTATTGGACAAAATAATGCCCGACCCCATTTCTTTCAGCTCCTCAGGCGACATGGTCTTGACCGTCGCTTGCGTTCCCACTGGCATAAACATAGGCGTTGGGAAGGTCCCGTGTGGTGTGATAATCTCACCCAAACGAGCACCTGTGTGCTTTTCTTTCTTGATCAAGCGATACTTGATTGGTACATCTGTCATATATATTTACCTCCTACCAGGAAAAACAGTCCTGGGAAAATCAACAGGGCTCAGCTGAGCCTGCAACTAATCTAGTCTATCAAAATTTACCTTTCTTGTCACTTGAAACTGTGTTAAAATATGGAGGAAAGGAAGGCTTTATGTTTACACTATCATCTATTCGCCAAAAAGCTCGCCTGAGCCTGAGAAGGAATCCTACTAGCTATAAAATCGTTTTGCTTCCTGTCCTGCTCACTCTGCTGATCAATCTATTTACAAATTCTCAGACAGATATGGAGCGTGTTACAGACATTAGCCAGGACACCCAGGCTAGCATTTATTACCTACTGTCCATTTTAGGATTTACAAGCTTCTACAGGTTGCTCCTTGCCCTTCTGCTGCTCTCCGTCTCCTACAGCCTATTCCTATTGATGTTGGGCAAAAAAGCGACAGGGAAACTTACTGATAGCCTAGCTATCTTCAGCCATCCATCATTTGGAAAATTCTTGGCGGTTTTCAGTTTAAAAACAATCCTGCTCATTCTCTGGAGCTTGATTTTCTACATCGGTGCCTTCTTGCTGCTAGGGTCTAGTATCCTCATCAGCAACCTGTCCGCAGAACTGCTTCAAGCCAACTCGGTTGAAGTACAGGAAAGCCTGACTGGCATGATAGCTATCGGCTTTTTGGTTTTTATAGCTGGTTTGTTCCTGATTTGCATTGGTCTGGCCATCTATTTGCCACAGGTCTATGCCTATTCCCAGGCTGAGAACATTCTCTTCCAACGCTTGGAAGCGGACACTTATACCAGTGCCAGAGCCATTTTGAAGGAAAGCCGTCAATTGATGAAGGGCTACAAATGGAAACGATTCCTCTTGGATTTGAGCTTCTTTGGATGGTTTATCTTGACCATTATCACCAGCGGACTTGCGGATTTCTATGTTCTTCCCTATCACAAGACTGCCCAGATTTATTTCTATCAGGCTATTCTGGAAGAAAAAAGTACCAAATCAATATAATTCGACCATTCAAAAAGCGATGTCCGCTCACACTTGCGGCATCGCTTTTTATTTATGTTCTCAGTTACTACTACTATGCTCCTGTCATGGCCAAGTATTCAATCTTGATGCACTTGTTCATGACAATGGCAGAGCGACCAGCCTGACGCAGGATATCTTCTGCTTCTTGGTTCTCCAAGCCCAGTTGAGCCCAAAAGATTTTAGCATCTGTTTGGATAAATTCACGCGCTACATCGGGCAAGAATTCACTGCGACGGAAAATATCGACAATGTCAATCGGCTGGTCAATATCCAGCAGACTAGCATAGACTGGCTCACCAAGAATGGTTTGGCCAACTGCCGTCGGATTAACAGGAATAATCTTGTAACCAGCCTCCTGCATGAGCTTGGAAACCCGATAGGATGTGGCATCCTCACGAGCAGACAAGCCCACAACCGCAATGGTCTTGGCGTTTCTCAGATAATCAAAGATGACATTCTGATCTGGATTTTGAAAAGAATAGGTCATAACTACCTCCTTTTAAGGGTGATAATGATAGACAAATAGGAAAATCAAGAGGTCAAGCAGGTACACCAGGCGGATAAGCCTGACTTCTCTCTTGCTCAGTATCGAACGACCTGGCATTTAGGGAAAGAGGGCCATCAAAACTGCCGTAGCAGCCAGACCTATATTGGCCAGATAGGCCATCTTAATCAGGCTTGCCAGTAGGAAGCCCAGAAATGTAAGTCCTACCCCCAACAGAATCATTTGTCCATAGGTCCGTGTTTGTAGCCATTCTTGCATCATGGTCGTCCTCTGAGTGTTCTTATTTCTTAGAAAGGGAATAAACTACATCCTTAAGCTGACCGATAGCTTTCTTGAGTGCTGTACGGTCCTTGTCCAAGCCTGGATCCAACGAGTAGTAGATAGAGCCTACAACAACAGAATCATCATACTCTCCAGTTGATTCCATCCGATAGAAGGTCAGGCGGGCCATTTTTTGATCGTTCATAATCTGACGACCGGCCTTCCACTCCTGGTCATTGATGATCACAACTGACTGCTCAATGAAATTGTGGTTGGTTTCCGCCATACGGGCAGCCAACTCTTCTTCGTTCATGTTAACACCTTCTTCCAGTGGTGACTTGTTGAAAGCATTGATATTGTAGAGTTGAACCATGTAGTTGTTAGCGCCTTCCTTGACATCGTAAACCGCAGCTAGGGTCTCATCTTCTGTGTTTTCTTTATTGATGGTCCAGTTGGCAGGCACATCGTAGTAGCGCCAATTTTCTTTGATATTGCCGTTTTCATCACGTTCCGCAACACCATTGTTGGCCGCATGTATCTTGTGACCTTTTTGCGTCTCATCAGCTGGCGGATTGTCATTGACAGCAATGACTGGAACATTGACAAGAACATTGAACTGTTCATTTGTTGTGTCTTGTTTTTCTTTTAAAATAGGCAATTGAGTTGAGAAATCATCACCCGAAGGATTGGTTCCCTTGTTTTCTTTCTTCTGGCCACAGCCAACGAGAATCACACTAAACAAGGCAAGTAGAAGAATTGATTTTTTCACGTTATTTCCTTTCTTATTTAGCTTCATACCAGGTCTGACCGGCATTTTCATCCGCAAGCAGTGGCACAGACAGGGCAATGGCGCTTTCCATCGTTTCCTTAACCATAGCTTTGACCGTTTCCAGCTCTGCCATTGGTACCTCCAAAACAATCTCATCATGGACCTGAAGGAGCATGCGGGTAGATAGACCAGCCTCGGTCAGGGCCTTGTCCAAGTTAATCATAGCCACCTTGAGAATGTCTGCGGCCGACCCTTGAATCGGTGAGTTGATGGCTGTCCGCTCCGCAAAATTACGGACATTGAAATTTCGGGAATTGATTTCTGGCAATTCACGACGGCGCTTGTAGATGGTTTCTACAAAGCCCTTATCTCGTGCCTCACGGACGATGGTCTCCATGTAATTCTTGATACCTGGGAAGCGTTCGAAATAGGTGTCGATGTAATTCTTAGCCTCTTTTCTCGTGATTCCGAGGTTGTTAGAAAGTCCGAAGTCAGAAATACCGTAGACCACACCAAAGTTGACAGCCTTGGCATTGCGACGGTCGTTAGCTGTCACATCTTCTGATTTTTCAATGCCAAAGACCCGCATAGCTGTCGAGGTATGAATGTCTGCCCCCTGCTGGAAGGCCTCTATCAAGTGCTGGTCCTGGGAAATATGGGCCAGGACACGGAGCTCAATCTGCGAATAATCCGATGCCAAGAGTATACTGTTCTCAAGCGACGGCACAAAAGCCTTACGAATGAGGCGACCTTGTTCCAGACGGACAGGGATATTTTGCAGGTTAGGATCTGTCGAAGACAGACGACCCGTCTGGGTCAAATCCTGAACATATCTGGTATGGATTTTGCCGTCTTCCAAAATCGCTTCCTGCAAGCCAATAACGTAGGTTGATTGGAGCTTGGTAATCTGACGGTATTCCAAAATTTTCGACACGACTGGGGCAATAGGCGCCAGACGCTCCAGGACATCAACGGCCGTTGAATAGCCCGTCTTGGTCTTTTTAGTGTATTCCAATGGTAGGCCCATATCCTCAAAGAGAATGGTGCCTAGCTGCTTAGGCGAATTGATATTAAATTCTTGACCAGCTAATTCATAGATTTCCTTGGTCAACTGCTCTATCAAGACTTCATTTTCAGCCTGCATGGCTTGGAGAGTCTCTTTTTCTACCTTGATACCGGCAATTTCCATCTTGGCAAGGACATCCGCCAGGGGCAATTCCATGTCAAAAAGAAGGGAAACTTGCTGGTTTTCTTCCAGTTTTTCCAGCATGACTGCTTCTGTTTCGATAAGAACCTGTAGCTTGTTAGCAAGATGAGGGAAGTATTCTGCTCGTTCTGGCAGAGCCAATTTTGCTCCCTTGCCATAGACTACTTCGTCTGGTACTAAACGAGTTTGACCATAAAGGTTGGCAATAGTGGTGATGGCATTGTCTTCGACTGTTGACAGGAGGTATTTTGCCAAACGACTGTCAAAGCTAGCCAGCGGCAAGTCCAAACCATGACGGGCTAGAAGAACCTTTCCACGCTTGAAGTCATAGGTTTTGATAGTCTGGTTTTCCAAGAACTGGCGTAAAATTGGACTATCGAGGAGTTCTGGACCTCCGACATAAATCTGTTCTTTGTCTCCCCAAGCTAGTCCTACCAAGTCTTCTCGGTGGTAGTTTTCACCCAAGATTTCAAAATAGAAAAATTGATCTGCGCGCAGCATGTCCTCAGTCAATTCGGTGACTGTTTGAAACTCGACTGCAGAAACTTCTTCCTCAGCGCTAGTTCCCAACTGAGCCCGCAACTGCTTGAAGCCCATGTCATCGTAGAATTGACCGAGTTCTTCTACCTTTGGACCTTCATAAACCAAGTCATCCAGTCCAATTTCAATAGGAGCATTGGTGTCAATGGTGGCAAGGGTCCGAGAGAGAAATGCCTGCTCCTTATCAGCAATCAGGTTTTCTTTCATCTTGGACGCTTTCATGCTGTCGATGTTTTCGTAAATGCCGTCCAGTGACCCGTGTTCTATCAGGAGTTTGAGGCCTGTTTTTTCACCGATTTTGGTCACGCCTGGGATGTTATCGGACTTATCGCCCATGAGGGCTTTGAGGTCGATAAACTGAGCGGGGGTGATACCCATTTTTTCCATGAGGTAGGCTGGGGTAAATTCTTCGAATTCGGCTACGCCTTTCTTGGAAATCTCAACAACGGTGTTTTCGTCTGTCAGCTGGATCAAGTCCTTGTCACCGCTGACAATGGTCACATCGAAGGGAATGTCTGTCCGCTCTGCCATTTTGTCCAAGGTACCGATAATATCGTCTGCCTCGTACTGAGCTAGCTCATAGTGCTTAACACCCATGGCATCTAGCATCTGACGGATAAAAGGGAACTGCTCGCGGAATTCGTCAGGTGTCTTGGCACGACCCGCCTTGTAATCGGCGTACATCTCCGTACGGAAGGTTGTCTTGCCTGCGTCAAAAGCAACGAGAATGTGGGTCGGCTCAATCCGCTTCATCATGTGGTCCAGCATGAGGTTGAAGCCGTAAATGGCGTTGGTATGCAGACCGTTGGCATTCTTGAAGCGGTCAATTTGATTATAAAGTGCAAAGAAGGCACGGAAGGCTACGGAAGAGCCGTCAATTAGTAAAAGCTTGTTTTTATTCATAGGTCTATTATAGCATGAAAAGGAGGTTTTGGTGGGCTGGGGAGGGCTGGAAAAAGAAAAATCCTAGCTAGGTTGCTAGGACTTCCTGAAGGTTTCATCAAATAAATTCTACTCCACTGACTTGAGGGCTTCCAGCATGTCGACCTTTCTGAGCTGGTGGTTGACATACCAGCCCAGGCCTGCCAGAATGCCCACTATGGCTAGGACAGGGATGATGTAGACTTCTGCACCCACATGAGGATTAAAGCGAATGGAGTCTGAGCCAATCATGGCCAGGAGCAGGCGGTGCAGGTAAAAACCTGATACCAGACCGACCAGCACGCCAATCAAGGACAGGGCAATGGTTTCCCGGTAGATATACATGGTCACTTCCTTATTGTGGAAGCCCAGCACCCGAATGGTAGACAGCTCCCGGATTCGCTCGGACATGTTGATGATGGTCAGATTGTAGAGGATGACCAAGCCCAGCAGGATAGAGAGAACCACTAAGATGGTCATGACCGACTGCAAGGAGCCTGCCATGGCCGTCAGCATGTTCATGAGCGAAGTATTTTGCACCAGACTCTTGACTCCAGGCATGGCTAGGAGCTGACTGGCTGTATCTTGGACCTGGTCGACTTGCCCCTGCTTGAGCTGGACCAGATAGCCATTAGCCGTCCGCCGCTTGCCCGTCACCTGCTCATAGTAGGCGTCCGTCATATAGATGAAGTGACCTGCATACATCTCGGCTACATCGGCCACACGGACGGTCACTTGCTCATCTTCCAGAGTCAGCTTGAGCTTATCACCCCTTCCGACACCGTAGAGCTGGGCCAGTTTTTCCGTTAGGACAATGCCCCTGCCACTAAGCTGGATGGACTGACCAGCCTTATTTTCCAGGCTGACCAGATTTCCTATATCCTCTCTGTCCGTCACATAGATACCGACAGACAGTTTTTTTCTCACATCGCCAATCTGCAGGGTCTGATTGGTCTGTTCAAAGGCAATTGGCAAGGACTGGCGGACCTGGTTTGACTGGAGAAAGGCAGTCAACTTGTCCAAGTCCTCCTCAGAAGCTCTGCCATTTTCCACCACCAGTAGGTCATAATGGAGCAGGTCTCCAAACTGGCGATCGACCACCCCAGAGATAGAGGAGCGAATCCCCAGACCGCCAAAGAGGAGGGCGACGGTGCCGGCCACGCCAAAGATGGTCATGAGCATGCGGAGCTTGTAGCGGAAGATATTGCGGGCCGTCACCTTGTGAGTAAAGCTGAGACGAGACCAGACTGCCTGCCACTTCTCCAAAAGAATCTTGGAGCCCGCTGCTGGAGGTTTGGGCAGGAGCAAATGGGCTGGCTTTTCCTTGAGTTCCCGGTGGACCACCAGATAGGCCGGCAGAACCGAGGAAATGAGGGACAGGACCAGGGCTAGCAGGGTCCAGAGGGGATAGAAATGGAGCTTGGCAGGGCCAATCACCGTGGTCTTGGTGATGATATCCGAAATCATGGGCGACAGGGCGAAATTGCCTGCCAAAATACCAACCAAGGTGCCCAATAGACCGGCACCTAGACCATAGAGGATGAACTTGGTCATAATCTGACGGTTGGTGTAGCCCAGAGCCTTGAAGAGACCCGACTGGCTGCGCTCCTCGTCGACAAATCGAGCCATAGTGGTAAAGGTAACCAGGGCCGCTACCAGATAGAGGACTACTGGAAAGACATTACCCACTGCGGCAATAGAGCGAGTAGCATTGCTGTAGGTCGTATAGCCGTCTCCACCTGGTAGGCTGGACCGAGTAAAGACCTGATAGGGTGATTTCTCCAGCTTGGTCAAGTCTTCCTTGGCATGGGCCAATTCATCCTCGGCCTCCTTGATGTCCTTGGTGGCATCTGCTTTTTTGTTGCTGAGCTCTGCTTGGACCTGGTTCAAGTCCTGATCCGCCTGATTGAGACGGAGAGCCTCTTGATTGAGGGTCAGACTGGATGATTCCAGAAGACTAGCCCCCCATTCATAATCAGCGAAACCAGCCTGATAGGCTGCCAGACCTTGCTCGTATTGGGCCAGACCCGCCTGGTATTGGGCTAGACCTGCTTGGTGCTGGGCGTTCCATTCATTGAAGCTGGCAAGACCTGCCTCGTACTCGCCTAACTTAGCTTGGTAGAGGCTGTAGCCTGACATGTAGGTCTGATAGGCTGTGTCGTAATCCGCAGCATTGGGATCCAATTTTTCTAGGTCTGCATCCAGCTGGGCCTTGGCCTGGTTAAGCTGATTGGCAGATACTTCCAGCTGGGCATAGTTTTCTTCTAGGAAGACACCTGTCTGGTCCAGCTGGAGCTTGCTGGCATCCAACTCTGCTTTGCTGGCTTCTAATTGGGCCTTGCTGACCATGAGTTGGTCATAGGCCGCTTGCAATTCTGCTTCAGATTGGATAATCTTGGCTCTGCCACGGGCAAATTCTGACCTACCCGTTTCCAGCTGCTCTTTACCAGACTGGAGGTCCTGCTCTGCCTTTTCCAAATCAGCCTTGGCCTTAGAAATATCCTGCTCTCCCTTGGCAATCTCTTCCTGGCCTTCCGACTGGATGCTGGCCAAACGGAGCTCGTCGTTATCAGACAGGAGCTTTTCCAAGTCTTCCTGGTGCTGCTCCAACTTGTCTTCATAGGCTGGACTGGCATAATCCAAGCCTACCAAATCATCGTAGCGGATCCGGGCAATGGTGTAAACGTCCGAGTCGAAGGCTTCTTCCATGACCAGACCGTAGCCAGCCAGCTGTCCATTGCCGCTAGAGGCCAGACCCATGGTCGTGTTGTCCAAGATTTCCGAAGAGGCCACAAAGCCAACTACCTTGAACTGGTTTTGCGCGAGAATGGTTCCACCCTTGTCTGGCTCCGTCATGTCTATCCTGTCACCGATTTTGAAGGATGATTGAAGCGAGGGTGACAGGGCAATTTCGTCTTTTTGCTTGGGAAAATTTCCTTCCAAGAGCTGATAGCCTGAAATGGTCGGACTGGCCGAAAAGAGGCGAACTGCCTGATCCTTTTCAAGAGTCACATCCTTAAAATATCCAGCCTCAACCCGCGCACCCTCGACGGACTCTAGCTCCTTGATGTCATCCCGAGAAATTCCCAGACCAGATAGGACGGCCAAGTCCATGGTCTGATGCTCTTGCAAATACGCCTGGGCAGTTCTCTCCATATTTGGGGCCGTGACCTTGAGCCCTGTCAGAGCAAGTGCTCCCAGCATCATGAGGCTAAAGATAGACAGGAAACGCCCCTTGGAAGTCGTCAGGGCCTGACCAATGTCCTTCCAATAAATCTTCTTTTTCATAGCCACCTCCTAGTACTCCAGACTGGCGATGTCCTGGGGATGAGGATTGAGAACAATCTCATGCACACGCGCATCCCGCATCCGAATGACCCGGTCCGCGATAGGAGCAAGCGCCGCATTGTGGGTGACAATAATCACGGTCGCCCCCTGCTTGCGGGACATGTCCTGGAGGATTTGCAGGACCTGCTTGCCTGTCTGGTAGTCCAGGGCACCTGTCGGCTCGTCACAGAGCAAGAGCTTAGGCTTTTTGGCGACGGCTCTGGCAATGGCAACCCGTTGCTGCTCACCGCCTGACAGCTGGGCTGGAAAATTATTGATTCGATGACCCAGGCCAACCTGCTCCAAGACCTCTTCCGCATCCAGGGCATCCTGGACGATTTCTGCTGCCAACTCCACATTTTCCTTGGCGGTCAGGTTGGCGACTAAATTATAAAACTGGAAGACAAAGCCAACGTCATCTCGGCGATAATTGGTCAGTTCATGACTTGACAGCTTGGCGATATCCACACCGTCAATCCAAACCTCCCCCTCGTCATTGCTATCCATGCCACCTAAGATATTGAGCAGAGTGGATTTGCCCGCACCAGATGAGCCCAGAATGATGACCAACTCACCCTGCTCAATCTCAAAGGACACGCTGTCATTTGCCACAATGGTCGCATCCCCCATTTGGTAGTATTTCGACGAATTCTTTACTTGGATATAGGACATGGCACACCTCGCTTCTTCTCTTCCTAACAACTGTATTCTTACTACTTATTATAGCACAAAAGAGGGTTTTCACCCTCTCCTTCATCTTTTACACTTGGGCAATAGCAGAGCCGCCATAGAGTTTGAGTTCTTCTCTGATGGTTTGGTAGTAATAGCGATCAAAGGACCGCCAAGCCTGCCTGCTGGTTTCACTCAATCGCAGGTCACCTAATCCAACTAGAAAACTGGTCGAACGGTAGAATTTCTCAATCGCAATCAGTTCTGTATTGGTGACCGACTTGGCCTCCGACAATATGCGTGTCATCTCTGTCAGATTATGTTGCAATCGCTGTTCATCAGCTGTTCCTCGTTTGTCTGCTTGGAAGGCCCGATTCAAGTCTTGAATGAGGGCCAAAACATCCTGAATAATCCGTGTCTTTTCCATAAAAGACCCTCCTTGTTTTTGATAAATTTAGTATATCAAATTAGACAAAGATATTCAAGTTGTTTGTGCAATCTCTTGATTTATATTTATATTAACATTATAATCATAGATAATAACACATTTATTCCTCTATCCCTTCACCATTTCTCCCCTGGAGGTATCTATGTTTCAAATTGAAGGTAAGCTATTTTTCCGTAGCAAGAAAAACTTAGTCGCTATCTTGATCATGCTGATGACGATTCTAGCTAGTTCCCTTCTAGCAGGCTACCACAATCGGCAAGCCAAATTAAAGGTCATCCAACACTATGAACAGTCTATCCGAAATTTTGAAAATATCATACAAGACTTAGAAACACAGTATCAGAATCAAGCCCTCAGCGAAGAGGATTACCAGGCTGAAAAGGACTTCTTTACAGACTATATCACCAACTACCAAAAGGAGATTGAGGCTGTCAAAAAGGAGGACTGGACCTATTTTTATGAGAAAAATATCCAGAACTACCAGAGGGACGGACACTACATCAGCTTTGCCTATCAAAGCTATGAATTTACCCCACAAACCATCGAAAATACCTTCTTGATTTCCAAGTATCTGTTAGAAAAGGAGATACCCTCTGCCTTTCCAACTGAGCTTTACCTAACAGCCTTTGAACATCCCAAAACACCAACAGATAGAGAAATCGTCAAGAGTCTGGGCCAGCAGGCCTTAAAGGGAACTAGCCATGAAATCTGGCAGGGTCAAAAACAGCTAGGCCTGGTCATCACCCTTCCTCTCTTTCTATTAACTTTCACCAATTTTTTCATCAAAGACCAGCAGGGAACTAGCCGACAGATCCGCCTTTTACAGACCCTAGGGTTGACTAGAATCCGAATTACAACCAATAAATACTTGGCTTTCCTGACACTATATACTGCCCTCTTTCTCACCCTCTATCTGAGCCAGTTTCTCATCGACTTTTTACTAAATGGCAATAGTAGCTGGATTTATCCCGTCACCACCTATAGCAGTAGGGGACTGGCTTACAGTTTTATCACCACAACCATTAAACCTATTTACCAAGTCATCTTGCTGGCCTGTGGCATGCACTATCTCTACCTGCTATTTTTGCTGGGAGTAGCACAGACCTTGGCTAGAGTTTTAAAAAATGGACTGGCTGGACTGGTTGTCACACTAGGACTTGTCATCTCTGCCAATTTCTTTCCCCATATCTTCAATCCATTTAGCCTATGGAATGCAGGCAATCTGGCGGACGGAAGTGCTATCATCTACCAGCAATTAACAGGATACAGCATTCCAAAAGTCTTTACGGTTCTTCTCATCAGTAACCTGCTCATCTATATCCTGCAATTCTATCTCCTGACAAGAAAAAGTGAGGTCTAACCATGCGATTATCCATTCACAATTTGTGCAAATCCTACGGGAAAAAGAAGATACTAGACCAGCTAAACCTAGAACTGATGGAGCCTGGAATCTGGGCCCTGATTGGACCAAATGGAGCTGGAAAGACAACCCTCCTAGATTGCATTGCCAACCTGCAATCCTTTGATTCGGGAGAGATTTCAATAAATGGCAAAAAGCACGATAATCCAACTGTCTACCAAACCTTTTCCTACCTGCAGGACAACCGTGTCCTCTACCCTGAATTGACTGGGCTGGAGCATCTGCGATTGGTCCAAACTATCCAAAATTTACCCAAAGAGCGGATAGAGGAAGTCATCCAAGAAATCGGCATCCGTGATTATATGAAGATCCCTGTCAAAAATTATTCACTGGGGATGAAACAACATCTCCTGCTGGCAATCGGTATTATGAACAAGCCCCAGGTCATGCTCTTGGATGAACCCTTGAACGGCTTGGACCCGACCAGCTACATCCAGACCAGAAAATTGCTCCAGAAACTAGCCAAGAATGGCTCAACCATTATCGTGTCTTCCCACCAATTAAACGAGGTGGACCAACTAACCGACCAACTGCTCTTTCTTAAACAGGGAAAAATCATTGAGTGGAAACTGGAACAGGTTGGGCGACAATATGCCATTCAGACTAGTGACAATCAGACAGTGTATCAGAAACTTGGGCAAATGAAGGGACTGACTTTGGCCAATGATAGCATTCAGGTAGATACCAGTGTTCATAGTCTGCATTTCTACCTAGACCAAGTCATGACCTGTCAGGTGGAAATTCTGGAAATTACACTTCAGGAACACCAGTCCGAAGAGATTTATAAAGAACTATTTGAATAGGGAGGTCTGACCATGAAGCTACTGTCCCTTTTCATCCTACGACTGAAACGCAATGCTCTTTTTCTAGCCCTCATGACCGCTGTGGCTCTTATCCCACTTGCTCTGTCCTATCGGAATGTCCTAGAAGCCGAAAACCTGCGATTTGAGGATCGAACCCGTATCACACAAGTCAAAAAAGAAGCTGAAATGGTCTTGTACTCTGATGATAATGAAGCCCAAGCCTTAGACCAGGAAAGCACGGATTATTATAAAAAACTCTTGGAACTGGCGACCACCTACTTAGAAAAGGAACATATCCAAGGCAAAAGTCAAGAGGTCTTGGGAACGGAGTTAGAACTCTACCAGACCTTGCAAAACTGGGAGGCAAAGGGAAATAGAGTCAATCATTTTACGAGTAGTGAACTGGCAGAACGTATCACAGTCTATAAAAAAGTTCTAGAGCAAACTCTTACCTTTCACTACCCTACTGCTCCCAAGGACTTTTATCTGACCTTGTTACAATTTCTTCCAGCTAGTATCTACATCATCCCCCTTGTCGTTTGCTCTTTGATAGTCTGGCTCCTCATGACTGACCTTTCCAAACATCGTGGCCTCCTCTTTATCAACGGACTATCCCCTGGTCAATATGCCACTAGCCTGACCTTACTTGCTTTTCTCCTCCAAGTTGCTATCTATGCCCTCATCCTGTTCATGCTGCTTCTATTGGCACAGCAGTTCCAATTTACCTTCCAAGAAGACTATCCTCTACTAGTCGGCACAAACACTCTCTCTACCATATCTATCAGGGAACAATTACAGAAACTCCTGCTGGTAATGGTTGGAGTGACAGGTTTCTATCTGACCTTTATCCGATTAGCAACTGCTAAAGTCCTACAAACATACAAGCGAAAATAAGCCACCTCGAAAATGGTGGCTTTTTGCTGACAAAAAAACGATGCCTGTTCAGACACCGTTATATTCTTTTATTTGACAGCCTCTAAAGCCGCTTCATAGTCTGGGTGTTCGTTGACATTGTCCAGGTATTCTACGTAGGTGATTTCATTGTCGGCATTGAGGACAAAGACCGCACGCGCCAAGAGGTTCCACTCCTGCATGAGAAGGCCATAGGATTTTCCAAAGGCATGGTCATAATAGTCGGACAGGGTCACTGCAGACTCCAGGCCAGAATTTCCACACCAGCGCTTTTGGGCAAATGGTAGGTCGACAGAAACCGTGATAACCACTGTGTCTTCCTTGCCAGCCAGCTCTTCATTAAAACGGCGGGTCTGGGTATCACAAATACCTGTATCAATGGACGGCACGACGCTGATAATCTTGGTCTTCTTGCCATAGTCCTTGAGACTCTTGAGATTGAGTTCATTGTCCATGAGGACAAAGTCAGGCGCCTTGTCACCAACCTGCAAACGTGGACCTACTAGGGTCACTTCTTTTCCGATAAATGTCGTCATTTTCAATCTCCTTCCGATTGCTATACCCATTGTAAGCGTTTTTTGAAAAAATTACCACTAATTTGACTAAAGATGTAGAGATTGACACAAATTTGCTTAAATCAATTTTCTGGTCCGCAAACGCAGGGCATTGAGCAGGACAGATACAGAGCTGAGGGCCATGGCTGCTCCAGCCAGCATTGGATTGAGAAGGGGACCGCCGAAGAGATGGAGGAGACCCATGGCAATCGGAATGCCGATGACATTGTAGGCAAAGGCCCAGAAGAGATTTTGCTTGATGGTTTTCATGGTCAATTGGCTCAGTCGAACAGCCTTAGGAACATCCATCAAATCACTGTGCATGAGAACCAAGTCTGCCGTTTCGATAGCGACATCAGTACCAGAACCAATGGCAATACCAACCTCGGCTTGGGCCAAGGCAGGAGCATCATTGATGCCGTCTCCGACCATAGCTACCTGCTTGCCTTGGGCTTGTAGGGCCTTGACCTGATTGGCCTTGTCCTCTGGCAAGACTTGGCTGATGACGGTGTCAATTCCCACTTGGTCAGCAATGGCCTGAGCTGTTTTCTCATTGTCCCCTGTCAGCATGACCACTTCCAATCCCATCTGGTGCAAAGCCTGGATGGCTGCGTGACTGGATGGTTTTACTTGGTCAGCAATGGCAATGACTACCAACAAGTGTCCGTCTGCTGCCAGATAGACAGGCGTCTTGGCTTGGTTGGCGTAGGTTTCTGCTGTCGCAATGGCAGAGCCAAGCGCAATCCCAGACTCCTTCATCAGCTTTTCATTGCCCAACAAAATAGTCTGCTCTGCTATTTTCACCGACAAACCGCGACCGGAAAGGGCTTGGAAATCCTGACTAGGGAGAAGAGATAATCCAGCGTCCTCTGCGGATTTGAGCAGGGCTTGAGCCAGCGGATGCTCAGAGTATTGCTCCGCACTTGCTGCCAGCTGGAGAACTTCTTCCTCAGTGGCAGAACTGAAAACTGTCATGTCCGTCACTTGAGGTTTACCTTGGGTAATGGTTCCCGTCTTGTCAAAAACGATGGTGTCGACCTTTTGAAGGACCTCAACGGCTTGACCTGACTTGAAGAGGAGACCATTTTCCGCCCCCTTACCAGTCCCGACCATAATAGCCGTCGGTGTCGCAAGTCCCAGAGCACAAGGACAGGCAATAACCAGCACTGAAATAGTGATGGAAAGAGAGAAAATCCAAGGTTCTTGCCCCAAGGTCCACCATGCTAACCCAGATAGGAGGGCCAGGACCATAACAATCGGCACAAAAACCGCTGAAACACGGTCAGCCAGCTGGGCAATGGGCGCTTTAGAACCCTGTGCCTCTTCGACCAGCCGAATAATTTGTGCCAGAGTCGTATCTGCTCCAACCTTGGTCGCTTGCATTTGAAAGGCACCATGCTGATTGAGTGTGGCACCTACTACGCTATCACCGACTGCTTTTTTGACCGGCAAACTTTCTCCCGTCAGCATAGACTCATCCACGGTCGATTGACCTTGGAGAACTTTTCCGTCAACTGGAATTTGTTCACCCGGACGGACCTGCAAGACATCCCCAACTTGGACTTGTTCTAAGGGAAGGGTGACTTCTTGCCCGTCGCGGATTAGTCTGGCTGTCTTAGGAGCTAGGTTCATCAATTTCTTAATGGCATCGGACGTCCATCCTTTGGACAGGGCCTCCATGTGTTTCCCAAGGGTAATCAAGGTTAAAATCACAGCGGCAGACTCGAAATAGAGCTCGGGGTGCCCATGCGACAGATCCGCCTGACCTCTCGCAATCAGAACCGTCATAATCAGACCTTGCACAAGAGCTGCGCTAGTTCCCACCGCAATCAAGCTGTCCATATTGGGATGACCTGCAAACAGTGTCTTAAAACCTTTTTGATAGAAGGCGCGCCCGATATACATGACCGGCAGAGTCAGAAATAGTTGAACCAAGGCGAAAGTCAAGGGTTGATGAAGAAAGGCAGGTAAAGGTAAACCACCACCCGGTAACATTGGCCCCATGGCGATATAGAGTAAGGGCAGGGTGAACACAGTTGACCAGATAAAACGGGACCACAAATCTGATTGATGTTGTTCCTTACTATCGACAGCTGTAACAAGCGAATTTGTTTGTGGCAAGACAGCCTTGTAGCCAGCTTTTTCAACGGCAGACAGAATCGCAGCTGCATCTAAGCGATCCTTGTCATATGTCATCGTTGCCTTTTCCGTTGCCAGATTGACAGCCACTTCTTCCATACCAGCCAGTTTCCCTAGCGCCTTTTCTACCGTCATGGCACAGGAAGCACAGGTCATGCCCTCAATAGCATAGGTTTCTGTGATAAGGTTGCGGACCAAGCCATAACCAGCCTTTTCAACTGCATGACCAATGTCGCTAAGGCTCAAGACATTTTCATCAAAACTGACACTCAATTTTTCAGTTGCCAAATTGACGCTGGCTTCCTCTACTCCTACTAATTTCCCGACAGCCTTCTCGACCGTCAAGGCACAGGTGGCACAGGTCATTCCTTGAACAGGCAGGGTCATTTTTTTCATAGAATTTCTCCTTCGACTACATTTGTAATTATATTGTACAACATTTGACTACAATTGTAAACAAACTTGTTTTAAAAAATCCATTTGAAAGAAAAATCTAGACCTCCGTATTTCCTTCCCCACCTAAACAGCCTGCGATATGCTATAATAATCTCATGCACAATCCAGTTTTATTAGACGGAGAGCGGATTGACCAGCTCTTCTCGACAGATGTTCAGATTATTCAAAATCGGGAGGTTTTTAGCTACTCGATTGACAGCGTTCTTCTTTCGCGCTTTCCAAAAATGCCTGCTCAGAAGGGGCTGATTGTTGACCTTTGTAGCGGAAATGGGGCGGTGGGCCTCTTCGCCTCTACACGCACCAAAGCCCAGATTATTCAGGTTGAATTACAGGAACGCTTGGCGGATATGAACCGCCGCTCCATTGCCCTCAATGGTTTAGAGGAACAGGTATCAGTGATTAACGACGATTTGGCAAACTTACCTCAATATGATTTACGATCAAAAGTTGATTTAATGCTCTGCAATCCTCCTTACTTTAAAGTAGATGAATCTTCTAACCTCAATGAAAGCGAGCATTATCTTCTGGCCAGGCACGAAATTGCGACCAACCTAGACAGCATTTGTCAGGTGGCTCAACAGGTGCTCAAGTCCAATGGTCGCTTGGCCATGGTCCACAGACCCGACCGATTTTTAGATATTTTGGACACATTAAGAACCTACAAACTAGCTCCCAAACGCATCCAGTTTGTCTATCCCAAGGCCAGCAAGGAGGCCAATATGTTGCTGATTGAGGCGATCAAGGACGGCTCGGTAGATGGGCTACACATCCTGCCACCTCTGGTTGTCCATGAGGAAAATGGCGACTATACTCCGGCCGTTCGTGAGATTTATTATGGAAAATAAGGCCTACTTGTATGTCTTGGAATGTGCCGACGGGAGTCTTTATACTGGCTATACGACGGATGTGGAGAAGCGGCTTGCTACCCATAATCGTGGGAAAGGGGCCAAGTACACCCGTGCACGCTTGCCTGTCAGCCTGCTCTATCAGGAAGCCTTTGATAGCAAGCAAGAAGCCATGTCTGCCGAGGCTTTGTTTAAAAAACGTAGCCGGCAGAGTAAGTTAGACTACATTGCAGAAATGATAAAAAAACCTCGACCAAAATAGGTCGAGGTTTTGGTTTAAAATCTTTCTAAAATCCGATCAATTTTAGCCATTGCCTCTTCAAAAATAGCCTGAGCCTGGCTCGGATCGGCAGATTGCCCTTCGATAAAGACCTGATGAATGTCTTCAAAGCCTAAAAATTCAAAGATAGACTTGATGTACTGGGCAGCTGGATCCTGACCTGCATAAACACCACCATTGGACTGGATGTGCAGGAGCTTCTTATCTTTGACCAGTCCGATAGAGCCTTCTGGACCATACTTAAAAGTCAGACCTGCTACATTGATGGTATTGACCCAAAATACCAACTGACTGGGCACATTGAGGTTCCAAAGGGGATTGACGACGACAATCTTATCAGCTGCAAGAAATTGCTGGGTCAAGGCGTTGTAACAGTCCAATCGCTCTGCTTGCTCAGGGCTAATAACTTCGCCTTTTTTAGCTGCTCCCATAGCCTCTAACAAGGATTTGTCCAAGGCAGGAATCTGGTCTTCAAAGACATCCACTACTACTATCTGATCTTCTGGGTGCAAACTGGCGTAACGAGTTTGAAACTCTTCCAAGGCTCGCAAGGCGTAGGACTTTTGTGCATCGAGGGGGTGGGCTTTTACAATCAAAACGGTTTCCATGGTATTTCTCCTTTTATCACTAGTTATTGGTAAATGTATTATACTCCATTTAATTGGAGATTCAACTGATATCCTCAAGACTTCAAATAGGTGTAAGCAACACAGTCCAAACTTTCAACAGCTGTAAAGCCAAGTGCCTCATAAAAAGACTGTGTTTTCTCAGTATTGTCCGTCAAGAGATGGAGCTGATAGATCTCTGGAAAGTGTGCAATGGCTTGCTCTAAAAGAGTGCGACCAATTCCCTGACGTTGATAGGTTGGCAAAACCAAGATATCCTGAATAAAAACAATCGAATAACCATCACCAACTGCCCGCAAAAGACCCACTAGACGGTCACCGTCAAAGGCCGCAAGAACGAGCAGACTATGTTCCAAGGCCTTCTGTAACATGGTAGGCCGGTCAGTATAATTTGTCCAACCAACTGAATCAAAGATTTCAAGGACTGCTTGAAAATCAAGTTGAGGATTTTGTCTGTAAGTAATCATGATGTTCTCCTTTGTATTTTTTTAGAATACAAAGGCTTTATCCATTGTATTTTTTTTAGAATACAGAGGCTTTATCCATTGTTAAAATACCCATGGTCACCCCTCCTGTTTTTCTACTTCTACTATAACAAAAACTGCTCCAATTAGGAAGCAGTTTCAACTTTATCTCTCACCCTTATTGCGAATTACGAAGCCTGTTTGCTTTTCACTTGAGGTGCGTTGGTGTGGTTTTTTGTTGTCTTGACGGCGGTTATCACGTTTGAACTTGTCATCGCGACGGTTGCGGTCTCCACGGCGTCCTCCACGATCACGATTTCGGTCACCGTCACGACGGCCACTACGATCACGGTCGCGACCTCCACGTCCACCTTTGCCCTTGGCTTGACCAGGAGCAAACTTGAATGGCAGTGGTTTTTCACGCGCGATTTCCACTTCTGGCAAGCTATCTGGATCTTGTACGGTCAGGCTGAGTACGTAGAGTGCAAGCTCTTCAGGGGTAAATTCGGCCGCCAACTTGACTGCGTCTTTCTTAAACTTATCAAAGTTTCCACGAATGGCCTCGTCTGCGAAGTCACGCTCAATCTTTTTCAGAGCAACTTTTTTCTTGGCTTCAAAAGCCTCTTCAGCGGTTGCAGGCTTGAGCCCCTTCATACGCTTCTTGGTCAACTCTTCGATGATAGCCAAGTAACCCATTTCATTTGGCGAAACAAAGGTGATCGATTGACCAGACTGGCCAGCACGACCTGTACGACCGATACGGTGCACGTAACTTTCAGGGTCTTGTGGAATATCGTAGTTGTAGACATGTGTCACACCTGAGATATCCAAACCACGTGCTGCTACGTCCGTCGCAACGAGGACATCAATTTGATCTCCCTTGAAATCGCGGATAACACGCAGGCGTTTATTTTGGTCCAAATCTCCGTGGATACCCTCTGCACGGAAACCACGCAGTTTGAGCCCACGCGTCAATTCGTCAACGCGGCGTTTGGTACGACCGAAGACGATAGACAATTCTGGCTGGTCAACATCCATGAGGCGAGTCATGGTGTCGAATTTCTCATTTTCTTTGACACGGATATAGTATTGATCAACGTTGACATTGGTCAATTCCTTGGCCGCAATTTTAACGTGCTCAGGCTCTTTCATGAACTTGACACCAATACGCTTGATTGGCTCTGGCATGGTTGCAGAAAATAGAAGGGTCTGGCGACTTACTGGCACACGTTCGATGATCGCTTCGATATCATCCAAGAAGCCCATATTGAGCATTTCATCCGCTTCGTCAAGAATGAGGGTTTCAACACCGTCAAGCTTGAGAGCCTTTCTCTTAATCAAGTCCAAGAGACGACCTGGTGTACCGACTACGATATGGGCACCTGAACGGAGGGCCTTGATTTGTTTTTCAATGCTAGAACCGCCGTAAACAGAGCGAACTTTTACACCCTTTTCACGACCAAATTTGAAGAGTTCTTCCTGACTTTGCACCGCCAACTCACGTGTTGGGGCAATAATCAAGGCTTGGACAGCTTGATTGTCGATGTCAATTTTGTTGAGGGTTGGCAGACCAAAAGCTGCGGTTTTCCCAGTCCCCGTCTGGGCCTGACCAATCACATCCTTGCCTTCAAGAGCAAGCGGAATAGTCTGCTCTTGGATAGGTGACGGTGTTTCAAACCCCGCCTTCTCAACGGCAAGCAAAATGTCTTCGGACAACTGTAAATCTGTAAATTTCAATGTTTTCTCTTTTCTAAAAGGCAGTGCGAAGCTACCTTATCTCACTTTTTTTGTAACAACTATTTCCACTGGCAGCGAACTAACCAGTATCAGACTTGCAACTTACCTAGTATACCACATTCTAAGCGTAAAGGTTGGCTTTTGCCTTGAAAATATTAATAATACGTTTTCATGATTTGTCCCAAAACCGAGCCCATCCTTCTTTCACTTTTTTCTAAAATCCAGCATATTTACTTTACAAATCTATCAAAATAAGGTAAAATATTCTTCGTGTGTAATGGACGCACAAAAATACAGTTTATCCGCTGGGTTTAAAAGCACCTATGATTGACAAAGATAGGAGAAAAAAATGAATCCATTGATCCAAAGTTTGACAGAAGGTCAGCTTCGTACTGATATCCCTTCTTTCCGTCCTGGTGACACTGTGCGTGTTCACGCGAAGGTTGTCGAAGGTAACCGCGAACGTATCCAGATCTTCGAGGGTGTTGTGATCTCTCGTAAAGGCCAAGGCATCTCAGAAATGTACACTGTACGTAAAATCTCTGGTGGTGTAGGTGTTGAACGTACATTCCCAATCCACACTCCACGTGTTGACAAGATTGAGGTTGTTCGTTACGGTAAAGTACGTCGTGCTAAATTGTACTACTTGCGTGCTCTTCAAGGTAAAGCAGCTCGTATCAAAGAAATCCGTCGTTAAGATAGTCCCAGAGGCTAGCTTAATCGGTAGAAAAAGGCATTCCAATCGGGATGCCTCTTCTTTTTACCAAATATTATTTAAAATCCTATATCCAGGATTTTTATTTTATCTCATAAGTTACAGCCAGCACCCCAGACTTCAGAACCTGGCTCTCTTGAAGCTGAAATTCTGCTGCAATTCCCTCCAAGAGACGGAATCCCCACCGACAGATACAGGAGAAATGCTTAATTTCAATACACCTACTAGGCCTTCTTCCATGAGAAATTTAGCCAGGCGTGAGCTATCCAAGACCAGAATATCTCCACCTTCTTGCATTTTTAGCTGCTTCAACTGTCCAACAATATCACCTTTAAGCAAGGTCGTATTGTTCCAACCCGCTTTCTCTAGGCTGGTCGAGCAGACCAACTTTTCAACCTTCTCAATCCAGGCAGCATGGTTTCTCTCATGGTCACTAGCATCAGGATTGTCCAGCATAGTCGGCCAGTAGCCATACATCATCTCATAGGTCTTGCGTCCCCACAGGATTGTATCGACAGTAGACAGGACCTGATTGGCTACCGCCTCCAATTCTTCATTGTAAGCTACAAAGCCAATATCCATGGTACCATTTGGTCCCTCAACCATGCCGTCTACTGACGAATGCAAAAATACAATCAAATTTCTCATAACACTTCTCCACTTTTCTTAATAAGCTATTAGTCTAGCCTATTTCCGATAAAAATGCAAAAAAAGAAGGACTAGTTTCCTAATCCTTCTCGTTTGAATCTTCTTCAATCGGTGTGATAAGAATCTTCAGCTTGGTCACACGACCATTTTTCACCTTATCATTGCTGAGAACCAGGTGGTGGCCCTTGCTGTCCACCTCAAAGGAAACTTTTTCCTCCTGGCTTGGAATGGTACCCACACCTGTCAGATAATAGCCGGCAATGGTATCCACATCATCGCTCTCCAACTCCATATCAAAATGTTCATTGAAGTCGTTGAGGGTCATATTCCCCTGAACGATAAAGGTATTGTCTGCAATTTCACGGACAAAGACTTCTGTCTTATCGGTCTCATCATCGATTTCACCGACAATTTCTTCCAGAAGGTCTTCCAAGGTAGCAAGACCAGCAACGCCACCGTATTCGTCCAGCAAAATAGCCATTTGGTTTTGGGTATTGCGAAGGGCCTTGAGCAAATCATCCACAAAAATTGTCTCCGGTACGAAGAGCGGTTCTTGCATGATGCGGCGAATATTGAGATTATCAAAGCCGTTGGTAAAGCCTTCCGCCAAGATTTTCTTTGTATGAATCAGGCCAATCACATTGTCCTTGTCGCCTTCGTAGACTGGGATACGAGAAAAGTTTTGCTTGAGAATTTCAGCCATAATGGCGGCAATTTCATCATCAATATCCACCATGAAAGCATCGGTACGAGGAACCATAACCTCACGGGCCATGAGCTCGTCCAGATTGAAAATCCCCTGCAGCATCTCGATTTCTTCCGCATCCAAGGTCTGCTCGCTCTTGGTCAAGATATACTCAATCTCGTCACGGGTCATCTGGTCATCCGCATCATCAAAATTCATAGGTGTGATACGGCTAATCAGGTTGGTCGCAGCTGAAAGCAGCCAGACAAAGGGGCTGACAATCTTGCCAAGAAAAATAATGACAGGAGCCGTTACAACTGCTAGATTTTCCTTCATATTCATGGCAATCCGCTTGGGATAAAGCTCACCAAGGACAATGGAAATAAAGGTCAAAAGTGCCAGAGCCAACCAATAGCCAGCTGTCTGAGCTGTAGCCGAATCGCCCAGCCACTGGGCCAAAATCGCACCTAAATCACTAGCCAAACTTGCACCCGAAAGAATGGAGATGAAGGTGATGCCGACTTGTATGGTCGATAAGAAGTTATTTGGATTTTCCAAGACGGAAACCAGGCGAATGTACTTCTTCTCCCCCTCGGCTGCCTTCTGCTCCACACGAGAGCGGTTGAGCGACACCAGGGCCATTTCTGAAGCCGAGAAAAAGGCGTTGAGCAGGGTCAACAAGAGCAAAACAAGTAATTGAATGTAAATGGTCTGACTACCGGGGTCTTCCATGATATGAATGTCTCCTAAAATAAAAGTTATAGCATTCCTATTATACCACAATTTCTAAAATTTGCTAGAAATGTGCTGAATCTTTCATTCTGTGGTAAAATAGTCAAAAAGATGAGGAGATGGGTCATGATTATTTCAATGAAAAATGTCAGCTACCGCAGACAGGGTAAAAACTTACTAGAGG
The DNA here is from genome assembly GCF_043674095.1 of Streptococcus sp. A25. Lineage (NCBI taxonomy): Bacteria > Bacillati > Bacillota > Bacilli > Lactobacillales > Streptococcaceae > Streptococcus > Streptococcus sp. A25. The sequence goes on along the minus strand of NZ_JBIMJO010000012.1, from coordinate 54,008 downwards.
ACATCAACTGGGAATTCAAGGAAGGTGAGCGCTGGGCCATCCTGGGTCTCAACGGGGCTGGAAAATCTACACTGCTACGCATTCTCATGGCAGAATTTTGGAAATCGTCTGGGGACCTGGCTGTTCTCGGAGTTGAATTTGGCAGAGGGGACATCCCCAGCCTCCGTACAAAAATCGGTGTGGTTGGCTCCTTTCTAGCCGAACGTTTTCCTATCGACCTGACGGCAGAGCAGATTGTCCTGACAGGAAAGTATAAGTCCTCCATTCTTTACAAGGAATACGGTCAGGCAGAAATCGATGAGGCCACAGCCATGTTGCGGGAAATTCGTGCGGGGCATTTGATTGGGCGGACCTATGCTAGTCTGTCGCAGGGGGAGCGTCAGCTGCTGCTGATTGCCCGCAGTCTTATGGAAAATCCAGCAATTTTGATTTTGGACGAGGCAACGGTTGGTCTGGACCTCTTGGCTCGTGAGCGCCTACTCCAGCATATCGACCATATCTGTCAGCTACCGACGGCGCCTGCTATCATCTTTGTGACCCACCATGCGGAGGAAATCACCAGCAACTTCAGCCATGTCCTCCTGCTCAAGGAAGGCAAGGTTTTGACCCAAGGACCAAAGGAGAAAATCCTGACGCCTGAACTTTTGGGTGACTTCTATGGCAATCAGGTCGAACTGATTGAACTCGGGGAGGAACGGATTTTTATCAAGCCAATATTAGACTAAAAAACCAGGAAAACCTGGTTTTTTGCTGTTTATTTGAATTAGCTTACGAGCCCACTATTAAAATGAATCAAATTCCCGTAAACTGTAGCTTTCCAGCTGGTTGATATTGCGGCGAAGATCCTTGGCAACCTGATTGGAAATGAGCTGATCTGCCTCGTATTCCGCCACAATCTTCCTTTCCAAGTAAAATCCTCGCAGCAAATCCTCCAAATTATCCGGCTTGAGACGACCAATCAGGTCTTCTACTCGAACCCCTGCCAAGACAAGCTGGGACTGGTAGACCCGGTAGCGCTTGAGAATAGTCAGATAGTCCTTGGGATAGTTTGACTGGCAACTATTAAGGAAGGCAATGATATCAACCGTATTTGCAATAAACAAATCTGACAGGTCTGGATGACCATGTTGATTGTCAGCTTTCATCCGTCGTCCCTTGTTTTTCACCAATTCCACCCATTCATGGTACCACTTGGCCAGGACCCGGCGACCAATCATAAAGAGATAGGTCCAGGTAGCTACCAAGTCTCGGTTGATGTCCTGCTCCATTTCGCTGAGATAGGATTGGTAAATCCGGTAGGAAGACATATCCAACAGGCCCTCTTCAAACCGTTTTTCAAGACCAGCTCGTTCAATTTCTAGGATTTTCAAGCGTAATTTGGCAACTTCACGTCGTCGCTCCACAGGAATGAGCTGGCGTTGCAGATTTTCCATCCGCTTATAGTATTGACCGATAACTGCATAGATAGTACTAGGATTGTTGGCATGCTCCACATCCATTTCCAAGAGATCAATCACTTCCTTCAAAATCGCCAAGCGTGCGGGACCTTCTGGGATGGTCGCCTCTGTTCGAGGTTCTGCTAAAAGGGGCAGGACAAGGAGACCGGTCAGGAAACTAAAGAGGGTAACCATGCCGACCGTAAAGAGGATGAGACTGTAGGTTGTCTGATCTACTTCTGGCAGCAGGAGAATGGTTGCTATGGAAACCGAACCCTTCATTCCAGAAAAGGTCAAGATAAGCAGGTTCTTAAGTTGGTAATCGCCAGATTTCTTGACTAATTTCAACAGGAAAATACCCACAAAGCGAACTAGAAAGAGACTGGCAGTCAAGACCAAGACCGTTGTCATCAGCCAAGCATTACTGATGAAGGGATTCTTCAAGGCCGGCTGGACAATCCGGGTAAATTCATAACCAAAAATGATAAAGACAAAGCCATTGAGAATAAAGCTCAGAGTCTCCCAGATAATAAACGTCACTCGATCAACACGCGCATCAAAGAGGGACATTTTCTTCAATTGCTTGGACTGGAAAAGACCAGCAATCACGACGGCGATAATGCCTGACCCCCCTAGATAACTAGCTACTATATAGGCCAAGAGAGGCAAGGAAATTTCCAGCAATAGGACCCCAGCAACATCAGCCGCATCTAATTTTTCCAGAATAGAAACGGCCGCTCGGTGCAAGAATACAAAGAGCAAGCCAACAAGGGCACCAGCAAGCAAAACCCAGACCAATTGCCCACTGGCCTGCAGGAGGGAAAAGGTCCCGGTCGTCAAGGCCAGGATGGCAAATTGGAAGGCAACCAGGCCACTCGCGTCGTTGAGCAAGCCTTCCAGGGTCAGGATTTCTTCTAACTTCTTGGGAAACTTAAAGCGTTTGGACAAGGCCAGAAAGGCCACCGCATCCGTCGGAGCTAAGGCAGCTCCCAGGGCAAAGCTAAGTGGCAGGGGAATTTCCACTGGGAGAAGATATCCTGCCAAACCACCAATAGCCAGAGTGGTCAAAAAGACCAGAGGAAAAATCAAGTAAGCAATAGTGGACTTATGTCGCTTCAAACTCTCAATATCACTCTCCTGTCCCTCACGGAAGTTGAGGGGAGCAATGACCAGGGCCAGGAAAAGCCCGGCGTCAATCCCCACAGTCTCGTCACCAAACAAGGCACCGACCAGGACCCCCAAGAGCAGCTGGACAAAGGGCAGGGGCAGTTTTGGATTGAGCCTATAAAGGGTATTGGACACAATCAATAGAATCAATAAGAGTATCAAGATAAATGTATGACTGATAAAATCACCTCCGCTTTCTCAGTAGGATAGCACTAAACTACTTCATCCGTTCCACCATGACCAAAAACGGTGGAGTGTTGACTTGGTTGAGCGGTTTGTAGAGCATGGCTGTAAAGACGGTCTGGTCTAGCTGGCTGACAAAGTCTAAGACAGCATCCTTCTCAACCGCCCCACCCTCATGTCCATAATAAATCATGATGGCTAGGCGACCACCAACCACCAGTCTGTCAAGAACTTTTTCAATAGCTTGAAGGGTGGTTGCAGGCAGGGTAATAACTGACTTATCCGCCGAAGGAAGATAGCCCAGATTGAAAATTGCTGCCTTGCATTCCTCCACATACTTGTCTAGGTTTTCGTGCCCTGTCAAAACCAATTGGGCATTGGTCAAGCCAGCTTTTTCTAGTTTTTCAGCCGTTGTGGCCAGGGCTTGTTCCTGAATATCAAAGGCCACAACTTTTCCTGCTCGTTGGGCTAAAAATAGCGTGTCATGACCATTTCCCATCGTCGCATCGACCGCTAGGTCCTGGTCTGTTAAAATCTCATCTAAAAAGGCATGGGCCATGTGTAAAGGTCTAAGCATTTTCACTCCTTAAGCTAATAATCTTACATAATATTCGGTCAAGGTGGCTTCGTCCACCTTTTTGCGTTGCTGCAACCACCAGCTGACCGTCTCCACAAAAGTGGTCACAACAAAATGCACCAGCAAATCCTCTGGAAGATTCCCCTTGTCCTGCATGTAGTCTTCAACCACTTTTGGAAAAATGTCGTGTTTCAGCTCCGCTTCCAGTTCTCTTAGAAAATAGGCATTGCGGGACAACAAAAGGCTGGCAACACGATCTTGATTGGTCCGAAAGTGTTTGAAAATATGAGCCAACAAAGTCTTCACATCCGCATCTTCACGACCTGTAAATAAGTGGTGAAAGAGGTCATGACAAAGTTCTTCCAAAAGAGCCTCTTTACTGGCATAGTGGGCATAGAAAGTGGAACGCCCCACATCTGCCAGGTCAATAACATCCTGCACGCGCATGTCATCATAACCTTTATCATTTAATAAGGTCAAAAAAGCCTGAAAAATAGCTCTTTTTGTTTTTGCAATTCGTCTATCCATTTTTCGTACATTTCAAACAATTTGTTCAGAAAAAGACAAACCGTTTCTCTTGTTTCTAGTTTTTTGGCTCATTACAGTACATAATAAACCTATAAACAGTATAACACAGAAAGGGAATCTCATGTCATCTTCTAAAAATACATTTATCGCTTTTCTCCTCAATCTTAGCTTTTCTATCATCGAGTTTATCTTTGGCTGGCTCTTTGGTTCTAGCGCCATCTTAGCAGATGCTGTTCATGATTTGGGTGACGCCCTCGCCATCGGAAGCTCTGCCATCATGCAAACCTATGCCAACAAGCCTGCTGATAGGGTTTATCCCTTTGGCTACAAGAGATGGAATATTTTGGCCGCTCTCTTGACTTCTAGTATTCTGATTATCGGCTCCAGCTTGATCCTTGTAGAAAACATTCCCAATCTTTTCCATCCCAACCCTGTCAATCAGGATGGGATGTTGGTCCTCGGCATTATCGCTATCATCATCAATTTACTCGCTTCCCGTATTGTAAAAAATGGCCATAGCCATAATGAATCCATTCTCAGCTTGCACTTTTTAGAGGATATTTTGGGATGGCTGGCGGTCATCCTTGTTTCCATCATTCTTCAATTTACTGATTGGTACTTTCTAGACCCATTACTCTCACTCGGTATTGCTATCTTCATCCTCTCCAAAGCCCTGCCAAAAGCTTGGAACAATGTTAAGATTTTACTTGAAACCAGTCCGCAAGGAGTAAATCTTGAAGAAGTTAAAGGAGTCCTCCTGGCTCTTGAAAATGTTCACGAAATCACTCAGCTAAATGTCTGGACCATGGATGGATATGACCATTGTGCGACGGTGACGGTGACACTAACAAATCCTGCTGTAGCAGACAAGACCAAAGCAAAAATACGAAATTCTCTCATTACCTTTGGTATTGTCCAGAGTACCATCGAAATTTTGTAAAAAAAAATAAAAAAATATCACATTTTCCTCTCCCATTTGCGAATAAATAGGTATGAAGACAATTATCCTATTTTTCCTTGGAGCTTCTATCGGCTCCTTCTTGGGATTGGTCATAGACCGTTTCCCTGAACAGTCCATTATCGCACCCTCTAGTCACTGCAATGCCTGCAAGCGTAGGCTCAAGGCCTGGGATTTGATTCCCATTGTTTCCCAAGTCCTGACCAAATCCAAATGCCGCTACTGCAGAGCCAAAATCCCTTATTGGTATCTGGGACTGGAAGTCTTGTCTGGTCTCTTGGTCCTGCTCTGCCATTTTCAAGTCCTTTCCCTTATGGAAATGGTGCTGGTCCTTGGCGGCCTGGTCTTGACTATTTATGACATCAAACACCAGGAATATCCCTTCATGGTCTGGTTGGTCTTTACCCTTGTAGCCCTAATCTTGTCCCAACTCAATTGGCTCTTCTGTGGCTTTTTGGTCCTAGCCTTTGTGACAGAAAAAATGTCCAAGTCTATCGGCTCAGGCGACTTCCTCTATCTAGCCAGCCTATCCCTGCTTTTTGGCTTTACCGAAATTCTCTGGATTGTCCAAATCAGCTCCCTCCTGGGTCTGGCTATCTTCTACATCTTTAAATCTCGGTCCCTGCCCTATGTCCCCTTCCTCTTTTTGGCCAGTATTTTGGTGACTATTGTTCTTTAAATCGGGTTTTCCCGATTTTTTTTGTTATAATGATATTATTGTTAGCAAAGGAGAATACCATGACTCTATATACAGACGACAGCCTGACCATGCACACCGACCTCTATCAAATCAATATGATGCAGGTCTACTTCAAGCAAAACATTCACAATAAAAGGGCGGTTTTTGAAGTGTATTTCCGTAAGCAACCCTTTGAAAATGGCTACGCAGTCTTTGCAGGGCTAGAGCGGGTTGTCCACTATCTTAACAACCTGACCTTTAGCCAGACAGATATTGACTACTTGACCGAATTGGGCTATCCAGAGGATTTTCTGGATTATTTAGCCAATTTAGAGATGAAGTTGAGCCTTCGTTCAGCCAAGGAAGGGGATTTGGTATACGCCAATGAACCGATTATGCAGGTTGAGGGACCGCTGGCTCAGTGCCAATTGATTGAAACGGCTATTTTGAATATCGTCAACTACCAGACCTTGATTGCTACCAAGGCCCGTCGCATTAAAGCCGTTATCGAGGACGAACCCTTGATGGAATTCGGGACACGCCGGGCCCAAGAAATGGATGCAGCCATCTGGGGAACACGCGCAGCCTTTATCGGTGGTGCTTCAGCCACTTCCAACGTCCGAGCCGGCAAAATATTTGGCATTCCTGTAGCTGGTACCCATGCTCATGCCTTGGTTCAAACCTATGGCGACGATTATCAAGCCTTCAAGGCCTATGCAGAGACTCATAAGGATTGCGTTTTCTTGGTCGATACCTACGATACCCTCCGTATTGGTGTGCCAGCCGCTATCCGTGTCGCCAAGGAAATGGGCGACAAAATCAATTTCAAAGGTGTTCGTATTGACTCTGGTGACATGGCCTACATTTCTAAAAAAGTCCGTCAACAGCTGGACGACGCTGGTTTTACTGAAGCCAAGATTTACGCTTCTAACGACTTGGATGAAAATACCATCCTCAACCTCAAGATGCAGAAGGCTAAAATTGATGTCTGGGGTGTCGGAACAAAATTGATTACAGCCTACGACCAACCAGCTCTCGGTGCTGTCTACAAGATTGTTGCCATCGAAGAGGAAAATGGAGTCATGCGTGACACAATCAAACTATCGTCCAACGCAGAAAAAGTGTCTACCCCGGGTAAAAAACAGGTTTGGCGTATTACTTCTAAGGAAAAAGGCAAGTCAGAAGGCGATTATATTACTTTTGCCGACACAGATGTGACCAAGATGGACAGCATCTACATGTTCCACCCGACCTACACCTATATCAAAAAGACGATTGAGAATTTTGAGGCTCGTCCGCTCTTGGTTCCTATTTTTGAAGAAGGCAAGCAGGTCTATGAATTACCAAGTTTGGCGGATATTCAATCCTATGCCAACCAAGAAATTGACCAACTCTGGGACGAATACAAGCGCGTACTCAATCCACAGCTCTACCCTGTCGACCTTGCCCAAGATGTCTGGGATAACAAGATGGACCTCATCCACCGCATTCGCAAGCAAAGTCAAGCAAAATCTATCTAAGAGAGGCTCCTATGACCTTACAAAAAACGATTATCCAACAGCTGGGCGTCAAGCCCAAAATTGATCCACAAGAAGAAAGCCGCACATCTATCCAATTTCTCAAGGATTACCTAAAAAAAAATCCCTTTCTAAAAACCTATGTTCTGGGCATTTCTGGCGGTCAAGATTCCACCCTTGCTGGTCGTCTGGCCCAATTAACCATGGAAGAAATGCGGGCTGAGACAGGAGATGAGGACTACCAATTCATAGCGATTCGTCTCCCTTATGGCGTTCAGGCTGATGAATCCGACGCCCAAGCCGCTCTTGCTTTCATTCAGCCAGATGTCAGCCTGACCATCAATATCAAGGATGCGACAGATGCTATGGCGGAGGCCGTCAAAGCGACTGGCCTGCCAATATCTGATTTTAACAAGGGAAATGCCAAGGCCCGCATGCGGATGATTGCCCAATATGCTGTCGCTGGCGAACGCAAGGGTGCCGTGGTCGGAACCGACCATGCCGCAGAAAATATTACAGGCTTTTTCACCAAGCATGGCGACGGCGGTGCAGACATTCTGCCGCTCTTCCGCCTCAACAAGCGTCAAGGCAAGCAGCTCTTAGCGGCTCTCGGTGCCGACCGCAAACTCTATGATAAAGTTCCTACGGCTGATTTGGAGGAAAACAAGCCCGGTCTGGCAGATGAAGTAGCCCTCGGCGTGACCTATGATCAGATTGATGATTATCTAGAGGGAAAAACCATCGACATCCAAGCCCAAGAAATCATCGAAGGCTGGTGGAAAAAAACAGAACACAAACGCCACCTACCGATTACGGTATTTGACGATTTTTGGAAATAAATCACTTGAAACACAGAAAAAAACCTCACTGTAACAGCTAAACAGTGAGGTTTTTCTATGAAACAAGACGAATAAACATGCACGAATATTCAAGGAATCCCATCATTATTTCATCCACTAACCAAATCCCGTAAGTCATTTGATTAATTATACATATTTTACAAGATTATATGAAAGCAGTCAATGGTTTTTGCGGAATTTTCTGAAAAATCCGAATAATCATTCATTTTATTTCTTCTGCTTATAGATACGGTACCAGAACCGATAGAACAGGTAAGCCAACACCCCACCCAGCGTATTGGTCCAGAGGTCATCAATTTCAAAGACACGGCCGGCATCAATCAGAAGATCCAACAAAAGTTGGGTGCACTCAATGAAGAAGCTGATACAAAAACTATAGAGGGCAGCTGCTCGAAGGCTCCGCCATTTTTCAAAAAGAAAAACAAGAGCCAAAACGAGAGGAAAGAGCAGGAAAATATTGGTGGCATTTTGCAGGAAAATCCAGCCCAAATCCGCCAGACTGTCGACCTTGTCACCGTTGACGATGCTATTAAAGGGAACCGGCAGAAAATAGAGGCGCCCGACCTGGATGATGCCCGGAGTGGAAAAATCCTTGTACTGGGGGTACCAGGACTGCGGGAGGAAACACATGAAAACAATAGCCAGAGCATAGGCTCCAGCTAAGATTTTGTATATCTTTCTTCCAAGACCAGTCAAATTGCCGTCACTGAGGAATAATCTTCTCATGCCTGAATACCTGCCTTGGCCTTGGCTGCAGCGATGCGGGCACGCGCCTTTTCACGGTCTTTCTTGAGCGTATTGGAACGCAGCTGACCACAAGCGGCATCAATATCCGTACCATGCTCTTGACGAACGACACAGTTGACCCCATTTTTCTTAAGCAGGTCAAAGAAGGCAAGGGTCCGCTCACGGGTCGACCGGCTGTACTGGTCATGCTCAGATACCGGATTGTAAGGAATCAGGTTGATATAGGACAATTTGCGGATATTCTTGGTCAAGTCTGCCAATTCCTGAGCCTGTTCCAAACCGTCATTCACTTCATTGAGCATGATGTACTCGAAGGTCACGCGACGGTTGGTCGTTTGGATATAATCCTCAATCGCCTCAAACAAAACCTCAATAGGGTACTTACGGTTGATGCGCATGATGCTGGAACGTAGGTCATTATTTGGCGCGTGAAGGGACACGGCCAGATTGACCTGAACGCCTTCGCGGGCAAAATCCTTGATTTTTGGTGCCAAGCCAGACGTCGACACAGTAATGTGACGGGCACCGATAGCCAGCCCCTTGTCATCATTGACTACACGTAAAAAAGTCATGACATTGTCATAGTTGTCCAGTGGCTCACCAATCCCCATGACCACGATATGGCTGACACGTTCACTCTGTCCACGTTCGTCCAAATATTTCTGCACCAGCATGATTTGAGCCACAATTTCACCACTGGTCAAGTCCCGTTGCTTGGGTATGAGACCAGAGGCACAGAAGGTACATCCGATATTACAGCCGACCTGGGTCGTCACACAGACAGACAAACCGTAGTGCTGACGCATGAGCACCGTCTCAATCAGCATGCCGTCTGGCAACTCGAATAGGTATTTAATCGTACCGTCTTTTGACTCCTGCACAATCCGCTGTTTCAAAGGATTGACAACAAAGTTCTCCTCCAGTTTTTCAATCAAAGATTTGGGCAAATTGGTCATCTCTTCAAAGGACTGGACCCGCGAACGGTAGAGCCACTCCCAAATCTGAGTTGCGCGGAATTTCTTCTCGCCATTTTCTAAAATCCAGTCCACCAAATTGGCCTGGCTAAATGAATAAATTGATGGTTTCATGTTTCTCCCTACTTCTGACGGATGACAAAACTACGCTTGGTCTCTTTGGCATCCGATGCTTGTCTACGCTCCTGCTTGGGCGCCTGCTTGCCAGCTTTCTTATCATGGTGGACCGTAAAGTGCCGAGACTGGTCAGCCACCTTATCCTGGCGTGCCCCCTTCTTGCGGTCATTCCTGTTGGACTTGGCACGATTGTCCCGCCCCTTCTTCTCCGGTTGAGCCTTTTGCTGTTCCTTATGGGAAATAGGCTCCGTCCGCTGCTGGTTGCGATTGCGGTTACGAGACCGGCTCCGCTTACGACGTGGTCTGTCCTCCACCTCTTCAGGCAGCTCCTGTGGATTTGGATTTTCCAAGACAAAATAAGCACAACCAAAATTACAAAACTCGGTCAGATAGTCATCCAAGCGACCGATTTTCAAGTCAGACTTGACCGTCTTATCATCCTTGTAGAATCCCTTGAGACGCAATTGTTCATTGCCCCAGTCGCCCACAATATAGTCAAACTTGAGCATAAGCTGGGAAAAGCGTTGACCAAAAATGGTCTGGTCAAAGGCATCCTTGTGATTTTCTAGCAAGTCCAACTCGATATTTTCAGAGACAACCTTGTCCCCAACCCGAGCAAAACTAGGACCAGGATACTTGTTGTAGTTATACATTTCTGGTGTAATTTCTTTTTTCATTGGGCCTCCATTCTATTGGTTTCTCATACATTCTAACCTTACCATTATACCATGATTTTAACAGGAATGCTCCTCCTATCAGTTTTCAAAGAAATTTCTGACAATTTTAAGAAAAAAGGAGCAACTAGGTTACTCCACAAACTCTATTTTTTCAAATAATCAATGGCATCTTGGACTGTTTTGACAGGTACGACCTCGATGTCTACTCCCGCTTTCTCTACAGCCTCCTTGGCCTCCTCATAGTTGGTCTTGGCATCTGGATCTTCTTTTAGGATTTCCTTATCCACAGGATTATTAGGAACAAAAAAGATGCTGGCACCGGCCTTGGCAGCAGAAAGGACCTTCTTGTCCGCCCCGCCAATGTCGCCGACCTTGCCGTCCTGCTCAATGGTTCCCGTTCCTGCAATGGTCCGGCCATCCCTTAAATCTGGCTCAGCCAGCTGGGTATAGATAGCCAAAGTGAACATGAGACCTGCACTAGGACCGCCGATATTGCCCGTCTGGAAGTCAATAGGTACTGAGGACTTGACCTCTGTGTGGTCCACCAGGGTAATTCCGATACCATTTTTTCCATTGACCAGCTTGATAATCTTACCGTCAGCTGATTTTTCCTGACCGTTTGTCACATAGCCCACCGTCACAGGACTGCCCAGTTCCAAACCGCTGACATACTTAATCAAATCAGGCGACGACTCAAAGGTCTTGCCATTGATACTGACAACCGTATCCGCAATCTTGAGAACGTCCTTAAAGGTCGAATTCTCCGCCAAATCAAGCACATAGACCCCAAAGAAATCCATTTCAACATCTTTTTTGGCCAGGGTTAATCCCTGGTATTTGGCCATATTCTGCGAAGTTTCCATGTAAAATTGCGCAATCCGGAAATATTCCTCGCTGTCTGCTCCTCCCGTCATCTCCTCAGCCGAAGTAATATCCGCATAGGGATCAAATTGGGCAAAGAGCAGCTGCAGAGCCGTTGCCTGCTGAACAGAGACATAGGTAAACTCATAAGAACCGTCCTTCTTGTCCTCTTCCTCATTAACCGTCAGGACCTGTTGCACATCCATAGCTCCGCCAGGACTCTCGATATAATAGGGCAGGGGAACAAAGACCGTAAACCAGAGCAAGAGTACTCCTAAAATGATAGATAAAATTAAAATGAGACCTTTATTTTTTTTCATGTTTTTCTATTTCCTTACTAACAAGCTCGGGCACATAAGGACTAATATCCTGCTTGTAGGCTATCAGTTCACGGATTTGGCTGGACGAAATATTGCGGTATTCCGGCTTGGAAATCAAATATACCGTCTCCAAGTCTGGGGCCAACTGGCGATTGAAATAATCAAAATTGGCCTCATATTCCATATCAATTCCATTGCGCAAACCGCGGACAATATGGGTCACTCCCCGTTCATGAGCTGCATCGACCACCAGCTCTTGACCCGCTAGAAAGACCTGGATCTTCTCATCTTTGGCAAAGACCTTCTCCAATAAGTCCAGTCGCTCTTGACCAGTAAAGAGACCATTTTTATTGGGATTGTAAAAAATCCCCACATAAAGCCTGTCAAAAAGGCTACTGGCCCGTTCGATAATGTCCAAATGTCCCTTGGTAATGGGATCAAAGGAGCCTGTAAACATTCCAATTTTATCTGACATAGACTGTTACCTTACTTATTCCGTAGACTTTTTCCTTCCAGATGCCCAGCTCTGCGATTTCTTCAGGAAGTGTGACAGATTTATCCGTCTCGCAGACCACCATGACATCCTCAGACAGAAGTTTTCGCTGGCAGAGTTCAATGACCATTGCCTCAATCTCCTGCTCCGCATAGGGCGGATCCAGAAAGACCAGGTCAAAGACTCCTTCCAGTTGAGTCAAGGCCTGACGGGCCTCCGTGGGCAAGAGACGGAACTTACCTTCCTCCTTGGTCATGACTATATTTTCTCGGATAATGGCCTGGGCCTTGCGATCACGTTCGACCAAGACCGCCTCATCCATGCCCCGAGATACTGCCTCAATGGACAAGCCACCGCTACCAGCATACAAATCCAGCACTCGCCCACCTTCAAAATAGGGACCAATCATATTGAACATGGCTCCACGAACCTTGTCCGAAGTCGGTCGTGTCGTCTTGCCATCTAAGGTCCTGAGGAGCCGTCCGCCGTAGTTTCCTGATACAATTCTCATAGGGTCTATTATAGCACAAAACAACCAATCTTTTCCTTAAAACACAGTTGAAAAAACATCAGCAAGGCTGATGCTAAGATTTGTTATCAAGATAATAAAGGGTGGTCTGCCACATTTTTTTGAACAGGCGACTGGTCCGCCAAAACCAAAATAAGGTAGTTGGAATAAGAAAGAGATTGAAAATGAGAATGAACACTAGATTGCCTTTGCCTATGGAAAAAAGTGTATAACCTACTAAGAAGGCCAAGAAAGCTCCCATAATCAGATTCACCAAAATCCCTAGCCAGCCCAACCAATAGCGACCTCCGAAAGGCTTGTGCTTTTTGGGATCAAAATCTGGCAATTCCGTCAAAAATTCAACGATTAATTCACCAATTATATTCGCACTAGTCCCTCCTCGTCATTGACCGATAAAACCGTGTACGAGCAACAACCCTTTTACAGGCAAAATAGGCATAGCTCACTAAAGCAAACGTCATCAGAAAAAATAGAATTCCAAGCAAAACGGTGCCATTACCAAATCGATGATAGAGCATCAAGGAAATGCTAGTTACAAAGATTAAGCAGGAAATTAGGGCAACCAAAACCAGACAGAAGGCTCCAACAACACTTAGCCAATAGCGAAAGCCGAAAGGCTTATACCGCTTATCATCATAGAAGACAGAACTTGCAATCACCAAGACCAATCCAAGCCAGACAAGATACCACATATTCAACTCTTCCATAGCCTACTCCTTTTTCTCAGTATAGCAAATTTTAGCAGAAGAAACAACTAAAAAAGAGGGTTTCCCCTCTTCAGAATTTATCTAGAATTTACTTTCGCATACCTCCAAAGGTTTCCAAATCCTTTGGAAGTTGGAGATAATGGGAGTGGGAAAGAATTCGACCAGTCTAAAAAGAGTTCGTCAACAAGTCTTTATTTCTAGTTGTTGAGCTGAAACAGTCTATCCCCAGACTGTTTCACTCCCACCCCGCATAGCTCAAACTGTCTGGGAGACAGTTTGAGGTTGGAGATGAAGCGAACTCTGTTCGCATCAGTCGTATAGGTCAGATTTGGAGTGTGAAACACGAATAAATCTGCCAATCAACCACTGCGCTGAGATGTTGACACGAACTCTGAGAAGCGAGGCTGGACTTTCTGCCCAGACGCATCCAAAAAGCTGTAGAAGACAGTTAAAGATTGAAAATAGAGCGAACGAAGTTCGCACCATTCATTAGGTCTAGTTTGGAGCGTAAAACTCGAACTATCGAGGATTGTTTCACAATCCCTGTTTCCCGTCTTTCACAGTTCCCCGAACCATTTGAACAATCAACCCCTGCGCTAATGTAATTTTGTTAATCAAAGAACTAGAGGTTGGACTTTATGCCCAACCTCCTCTTTCAAAATAAGTTCAATTACTGACCTTCTGTGACCAGTGTTTCTGATGCTGGAACCTCTGCTGTAGGAGCTGTAGGTGCAACTTCCTCTGGAGCTAGTTCAGCCGGCGGTGCTACAGAAGGCTCCACAGGAACCTCTACAACCGCTGGTACTTCATAATATTCCTCTACAACTGGTTGTTCTATCACTACTTCTGGTGCAGGAGCCGGTTCAGCCTGGCTTGGTTCGGTTTGATTGTCTGCCGCCTGGTCTTTCTGGTGTTCCTCAACATATTTGCGGGTTTCTTCTGCCCGAATCTTTTCAGCCTTTAATTTTGCCTGTGTTTCTACTTCTTTCTGCTTAGCAATCGCTTGCTTGACCGTATCGATTCGCTTCTGCAGGCTCTCTTTTGCAGTCGTAGCCTGTAACTTATCTACAGCAGCCTGGGCAGCTTTCAAGTCAGCCTCACTGGAAGAATTTTCCAATTTTTTCACAGCTTTTTCAGCCGAAGAAAGACTGGTATCAACCGTTTCAGACTGCTCAGCCCTAGTCTCTTTTGTTGCAGTTGAGCCATTGAACCAAATTGCCAATAAACTAATGGATAAAATCAACACGATACCTGCAATTATGCCAATTTCATCCAAGGATAATTTTTCATCTTTTCGATTCATTTTCGTTTCCTCATACTAACATTCTACACTCGTAATGAAAAATCTACTTATTTTGCGGTCTTCACCTTGCCATCCCAGCCATTCAAACCATAGCTCAAGATATAGATGTCATTAAACCCTTGCTTTTTCAAATAAAGAGCTGCTGGGGTAACCAATTGACCACGGTCATTTTCATAGATCAAAACAGGCTTGTCCTTGCGAAGGGCATTAGTACTTTGCTTGAGCTGCTGGTAGGGAATATTCCGCGCACCCAAAATGTGCTTGCGGTTATACTCGCCCGGCTCGCGCAGGTCAATCAGCTGACCACCATGGATTTTCTGCGCAAATTCCGCATTGTCAATGACCTGGGCTGCACGGCGCAATCTCCAATAATTAAAGCCCATCCAGGCACCCAATAGGGCTACAAATAATAAAAGTGTCCACAAGGTTTCCATCTACTTCTCCTTCAATCTCTGGTACTCTAATTCCAAACGATGTTCCCGACGTAAAACCAACTCAGCCTCCATGTATTCCAGCCTATCCAGAACTCCAGCCTGGTAGACCCGATTGAGCTCAATCTGCATCATTTCAATATCATACAAACGATTTCCCATATACACAATGATACCAAAACGTTTGAGCAACTGCTGCACATCGTAAAGTCGTTCCATAAGAAAATTCTAGCAAAATATAGGGATATTTTCAATAGAGAAATGAAGGTTAAAGCAAAATTCGACTAGAAAAAGACCTGCCGAGTGCAAGCCTTTTCCTGTGAATAGAGGTTCTAGCTATATATAGCCCTTTTCCTGTGCAATCTTTACAGCAGCTGTGCGGTTTTCAGCACCCAGCTTGGACAGGATAGAGGTCATGTAGTTGCGGACTGTCCCATCAGAAAGGTGGAGCTGGCTGGCAATTTCCTTATTGGACAGACCTTCTGCCACCAGCTTGAGTAGTTGACTTTCCAAGTTGGTCAAGGGACTGCGTTGGGTTAGGAGAATATCCATCAACTCTGGTGAATATTCCTTCCGCCCCGCCAAGACAGTTTCAATGGTCCGCATGAGGTCTGCGATGGAGCGTTCCTTGAGCACATAGGCATCCACATCTGCCTTGACCGCCCGCTCAAAATAGCCCGGTCGCTTGAAGGTGGTCATGATGACAACCTTGACAGGCAAGACTTGCCCCCGCACCCATTCCAAGACATCTAGGCCCGTCTTTTCAGGCATTTCTATATCTAATAGCACCACATCTACGGGCTCTTTTTTCAAAAGAGCAATGGCCTGACTGCCGTTTTCAGCCTGTAAAACAGCCTCAACCGCATTTTGAAAGCCCAAGAGTTGACAGAGGGCGTCCCGCAGCATCGCTTGGTCTTCTGCGACTAAGATTCTCATTCTACCACCTCCTCAAACGGAATTCGTATGGACAGACAGGTGGGCTTGGCTAGAGAGATAAATTCCAAACTGCCTTTGACCGTTACCAACCTGTCTTTTATGGTATGCAATTCCTGACCAGTCAACTGGGCAAAGCCCACACCGTTGTCTTCGTAGTGCAAAACCAATTCTTGCTGGTCTTTTTCAAACATCAAACGACATTTGCTAGCCTGGCTGTGCTTGAGCAGGTTGTTAGCCAATTCTCTCAGCACCATAGCCAGCTTGTTCTGGACAGGCAAGCTGAGCTGCTCTGCTATTTCCCCGCCCAAGACGACTAAATCCACTCCTGCAAGATCCAACATCTGCTGTAAAATCTGGAGTTCCTCTGTCACGGTGTGCTGCTTGAGGGACTGGACAATCTGGCGGACCTCCTGCATAGAGTCCTTGGCCAAGGTCTGAAGGGCTGCCACCTCCTTCTTGGCCTGGTCAATCTGATCGTGGTCTAAAAGTGTCTGGACCAACTCGGCCTTGACAGATAGCATGGCAAAGACATGGCCCAGGGTGTCGTGTAAGTCCTGACCGATACGGTTGCGTTCGTTCTCAGCTAGCAAGAGGTTAATGGAAGCATTTTGCTCCTGTAGGCGTTGCTGAAGGGCTTCCCGCTTGGTCTCAATCCAGCTGAAAATCAGCAAGGTCAAGCCGAAAAAGTGGATAACAAGTGCAAAAGCTCTCATCTCAAAAGGAACAGGGCCAAAGAGAGCCCATAGGATAATAGCCAGCAACAAAAGCCCGTAGGACACCGTCCGATAGGTCGGTCGATTCTCTTTATAATACCAGCCCAGCATATTGGACAGGTTAAAGATGAAGAGGGAAAATTGCAGATTGCCCCAAAAGCTCATGACGGCGATATAGCCAATCAGGTAAAACCAAGCCAGCAGGGAATATAGCTTGTGGTCGGTATAAAAGAGGGAGCAATAGACCAGGGCAAAGAGAATGGTCGCTAGGACAACTGCCGTCGGATTGGGACTATACTGGGCATAGTAAAAGGGAAAATAGAGAAAGATCATGCCCACGAAGAACATGAGCGGTACCTTTCTTTTTTCAAATATCATCTGTCACCTCACTGCTGCTCCGATTTTCTATTCAGTATCAGAGCAATTCCTAAGAAAATTATCGCATAGCCTAGGACAATTAGCAAGGATTTCCAGAGAAAATCTCCCTCTTGGGCATAGGTGGTCACCAGCTGGTTGACATGGTAGCTGGGCATGAGTTTACAAATCCGCTGCACCCAGTCTGGAAAGAGGGAAACAGGCATCCAAGAGCCACCCATGATAGCAAGGACAAAATAGAGTAGATTGGCCACCACCGACATGATTTGTTCCGACTGAATTTGCACCAAGAGCAAGCCAATGGCTAGAAATACGATAGAGGTTACAAGGAGCATGAGTGCGGACACGACCCATTCCTGAGCTGTCATCTCTACCCCCTTGACCAAGCCACCCACCGCAAAAACAATGGCAATAGAAGACACAAAGCAGAGCAAGACCCGAACCAGTTTGGAAAGATAGTATTGCCAGATTGGCAGGGGCGAATGCTGGATAAAGGTCAACCAGCTATTTTTCCTGTCCTCTGCCAGCATCATGGGAAAAGTAAAGAGAGCAAAGCCTGACATGGAAAATCCTGTCATGGTTAACATATAAGACTGAATAAAGGCCTTTTGCAAGTTCTCATCACCTAAGTCAACCGTCGAAGAAAAAATCAGGAAAAAGATAACTGGCATCCCGATAGACAGGAGAAAAACTCCCAAACTCCTAGATAATTTTAACGCCTCTACTTGAACTAATGCTTTCATGATTCTTCCTCCCTTGTCTTGTCAAATAAGCTGTTGAGCAGGGTTTTGTTCTGAACCTCTAGATCTGAAATCCGACAACCTGCCTCCTGCAAATTCGCCCAAACCTGCTCAATAGCTCGGGTCTTGAAGCTAACCGTATCTTGTTTGTAGCTGATTTCATTGATTTCAGCCAAGCTCTCCACCGCCGCCGCAAAGGCAATCGGCAGGGTTACTTCCTTCTCCTGCTCCTCACTCCGCATGGCAAATGGCGTGGTATCTCTTAGTAACCGCCCCTGGTGCAAGACCAAAATCCGCTCCGCCGTATGCTCCACTTCCTCGATATAGTGGCTGGTATAAAAAATAGTCACACCCTGAGCCTTGAGTTCATGGACAATCTCCCAGAAACGCTGACGGGTCGAAGTATCCATACCCGCCGTCGGCTCGTCCAAAAAGAGCAACTTGGGCTTGCCAATCAGGCAGATGACGAAAGCCAAGAGCCGCTTCTGACCACCCGATAGCTTGCCGGCCAGTTGATTTTTTTGCTCTGGGGAAAAGCAGAGCAGGCTGTCGATTTCCACATCTGTCAGACTATCCTTGTAGATGGCTTGGAAAAAGCGGAGCAATTCCTTGACCTTCAAGTCCGTTGGAATAGCATTTTCTTGAGGTAAGACTGCTACCTTTTCCTTATTGGACTGAGCCTGTGGAGGCAGACCGTCCAACAAAACCTGGCCTCTCGTCACCTTCTTATCCCCCAACAAACAAGACATAAGGGTCGTTTTCCCAGCCCCATTTTGACCAATTAAGGCCACACAATCACCGCTTGCTACCTCAAAGGAAATGTCAGACAAGATTGTCCGCCCCTTGATGATTTTTTCTAATGCTCGTACTTCTATCATTTTTCTACCTCCTACTACTTGAACATCTTACATAGACAGTATATCTCGAAAATGAAGCCCGCACTAGAAGCCTTTGTCATTGACTCATGTGACAAATGTCATATTATTGTCATTGAGTTTATCTTTGAATATTTTCATCTAATTTTGCTTTGATACATCGACACTTTCGACTTGCTGCACTCTTCATAAGTGACTTGCTTTACATGGGTTTTCCACCCTGTCTAATTGCAAATTCATTCGACTATCATCTATGCAGCAAAAAAGAGTCCTTCTGGACCCTTCATCTATTTACAATTTCGGAGCTTGTCCTAGTTCTGCCTGCAACATCCAAATATGTTTTTCAATACTTGCCTTAGCCACATTGAAAATATCGTTGGTTACGCTGTCACCTTCTTCATCACTGACATCAAATCCCTTTTGGAAAAGAGTAGCTAGATAGCGGAACACCGCTACCACACGCGCCAATTGCTCTTCAATCGTTACAGTATAATCACCAGGAACTTCCTTGAGCTGACTATTTTCACTAAACTCTTTAAGGGTTGAAAATGGAGCACCGCCCAAGGTAATCAAACGCTCACTCATCTCATCTAGGTAACCATCCAACTCATCCATGTATTCATCCATTTTTGGATGCCAAATCATAAATCCAGCACCACGCATGTACCAATGAACCTGATGCAAGATAGAATGAGCCACTGACAGGTCTGCGACAGCCTGATTGAGAACAGCCTTGGTATCCTGATAGTTCAGAGATTTCCCCAGAGACAGACTAGCAACTTCAGCTGACGGCTTCAATATTTCTTTTTTCATAAAAGGAACCTTCTTTCTTTTATTTTTATTTATATTTATTATAATGTTATTTCAATAAATGTGCAACTAATTACCATCTAGTGAGAAGTCCATTTTTAGACAAGCAAAGCGCTTGCAAAATGAGGATAATTAAGGTATTCTATAGATAGTCAACATATGGGAATTTCTCCCATCACTCCCTATAACATCTATTGGAGGTTCATATGTCAGAAGAAAAATTCGGTGCTAAATTAGATCAATTGACTGGTTCTGTCAAAGAGGGCTTGGGCAAATTGACAGGTGATAAAGAGCTTGAAGTGGAAGGTCTTGTTGAAAAAGGGCTCGGCAAAGCTAAAGAGTTGGTCGAAGATGCCAAGGGCTTTGTAGAAGATGCTAAAGACGGCCTCGAAGGTGCTGTCAACGGTATCAAAAACGCCTTTGACAAGGACGAAAAATAAACATGCTAAGGTAACTTCGGTTGCCTTTTCTTGTGAAGTGAAAGGAAAATCATGAAAAAAATTGCATTTGTCTGTCTTGGAAATATCTGTCGCAGTCCAATGGCTGAATTTGTCATGAAAGACTTGACCGACGACTACCACATCGAAAGCCGTGCCACATCAGGCTGGGAACACGGCAATCCTATCTATCCGGGAACCCAGAAGATTTTCAAAAAATACCAGATTCCCTACAGTAGTAGCAAGACATCTCAGCAGATTTCAGCAGCGGATTTTAAGGAATTTGACTATATCATCGGCATGGACAGCAACAATGTCCGTGACCTAAAAAAGATGGCTCCTCCTTCTGCCCAAGATAAAATCTACCAATTTGCCGACAGATCCGTTCCCGACCCTTGGTACACAGGGGATTTCGAGGAAACTTATCAAATGGTCAGCCAGGGCTGCAAGGACTGGTTGGAACGGCTAAAATAAGCAGAGGAATTACGTAACATTTTTGTAATATATGAGAAAAAATGGTAAAATAGTAGGCGAATCTATTCTAGTAAGGGACAAGACATGAAAAGCATGCATTATTCGCTTCCAGAAGATTGGAAGGCCTTCCTCACAAGGCAAAATATCGAACGGTTGACACTCCTATTTATCCTAATCTGCCTGATTTCCGTCTTTATCGGACGCATTCCCAGCCAACGAACCTTGACCCTAGATGACGGTAAAATCAAGTATAGCGGCACCGTCTTGGCCAATAAAATGGACGGTAAGGGCAAGCTGACCTTTGAAAATGGAGATACCTATGAAGGACAGTTTAAAAATGGCAGTTTCAATGGTCAGGGAACCTTCACTTCAAAGGATGGTTGGAGCTATTCAGGTCGATTTGTCAATGGCCTGGCTGATGGTAAAGGTAAGCTAACAACCAAGGCAAAATCAGTCTACGAAGGAACGTTTAAGCAGGGGATTTATCAACATGAGGATTAAATGGTTTTCAACAATTCGAGTGCTAGGACTGGTAATGGTCCTGCTCTATCATTTTTACATCAAATACTTCTCTGGAGGCTTTGTCGGAGTTGACCTCTTCTTCACCCTATCCGGCTATCTGACGACTGCCCTGATTATTGACCAATTTCATGCCGACAAGGAGTTCGATTTCAAGGCATTTCTAAAACGGCGCTTGTACCGTATTTTCCCACCTTTGGTCCTGCTGATTCTGACCGTCACACCTCTGGCTCTCCTGATTCGTAATGATTTTACAGCCAATATCGGACGGCAAATCACAGCTGCTCTGGGCTTTATGACCAACATCTATGAAATTTTGGCCGGTGGTGGATACGAAAATCAATTTACCCCCCATCTCTTTGTTCACACCTGGACCCTTGCGATTGAAGTCCAATTCTACATCATCTGGGGGCTAGCTCTCTGGTGGATAACGCGGCAAGCCAGGTCTGTAGGACAACTTAGAGGAACTATTTTCCTCAGTTCAGGCCTCCTATTTGTCCTTAGCTTCTTTGGAATGTTTATTTCTAGCTTCTTTGTCACAAGCTATTCTAGGATTTACTTCTCTACACTAGCTCACTCCTTCCCCTTCTTTCTGGGGAGCCTGCTTGCGACCATTGTAGGCATCAAGCATACTACAACCGGTTTCCAGAAAATGGTGCAACAATGGGATTTACGGAAGACCCTATTGGTTTTCTCAGGTGGTCTGGGCTTAGAAGCCCTCCTCCTCTTCTTCCTACGGTTTGATTCGATTTTCACCTATCTTTTCGGTTTCTTCCTCTCAAGTCTGGCAACCTGTGCCATGATTCTTGCGGCTAGAATCTTACACGAAAAGACAGCAAGCGTGAAGGAGCCGGCAGCTATCCAGTTTCTGGCGGATATTTCCTACGGTATCTACCTTTTCCACTGGCCCCTTTACATTATCTTCAATCAACTGATTTCCAACCACCTTCTGGCCGTTGGACTGACCTTGCTTGTGACACTGCTGATGGCTAGCCTATCCTACTATGTTCTAGAGCCTTATATTGCAGGCAGGACGGGAAAACTCTTTGGTCTGGAAATTGATTTAGTTCCCTATACCAAATGGTTGGCTATAACGTTTGGTGTTCTCAGCTTGCTTACCTTGGGCATTAGTTTGTTTGTTCCAAAACTCGGTGATTTAGACCATTCGCTTATGGTGGAAAGCCTCAAGCAGGCAGATACCCGCATGACACAGACCAAAAACTTTGCCGAAAAGGGAAAAGCCAGCCATTTTGATATCACAGACGGAGTGACCATTATCGGTGATTCTGTGACACTTCGAGCAAGCGAGCACCTACAAGCAGCCCTGCCTGATGCTATGATTGATGCGGAGAAGAGCCGGAATACCATCCAGGCTAACGAGATTCTACAGACCAATATTGACAATGGAACACTCTTGAAAAATGTTGTGGTAGCAACCGGTGCCAATGTGGTCAGCAATTACCAGGAAGAGCTGAAGAAAATGGTTGATATCCTGCCGAATGGTTACCGCTTGATTCTAGTGACCCCCTACGATGGTAACTCTGCTACGTACGATGACCCAATAGCTGAAAAACATGCGCGTTACATTCGTCAATTAGCCAAGGATTATGACTTTATCACCGTGGCTGATTGGAATGCCGTTGCCAAGCAAAATCCTCAGATTTGGGCCGGCACAGACAATATTCATTTTGGTAGCGAACCAAGCACCATCAATGAAGGTGGACAACTCTTTGCACAAACGGTTCAAGAAGCTCTGAAAGAAGCAGAAAACGGCCCGATTAAGAATAAATAAGACCATTGTTGAAAGCAAATAAGCGAGGTAGGAGCCTCGCTTATTATTTTTGTTTACTCTGAAAACGCCATTCGAAGCGTTTTTGATCATAGAAAGGATAGAGGACTGACAGCAGGAAGCCTGCCAACAGCCAACCACCGATAATGTCTGTTGGAAAATGAACGCCGATGTAAATCCTTGAAATCGCAACTAGAGCCGCTAAAATGAGCAGACCAGCTTGAAGCAAGAGCTTTAGTGCTCCCTTCTTCATTCGTTGCTGAATAATGATAACCACCGCTCCTGTAATCATCATGGTCGAGGCAGTGTGCCAGCTAGGATAGGAATAACCAATCGTATCGATTAACCATTCAATACTAGGGCGCGGCCGTTGGTAGACATATTTCAGGGCTGTTGATGCCACCCCCATAACCGCAAAACTAGCAAGAATCAAGGAAGCCTCCATCTTCCACTTTTTATAAAAATAGAAGAAAGCTGCAAGGAGCAAGGAAATAGTCAGAATAATCACTGTATTTCCAAGAACCGTAATCGAGGTCCAAAACTGGCTGGCAATGCTAGGTAGATTGCCACGGACAAGTGTCTGAATTGCCGTGTCAAAGCCTGCGACTGCCTCTGGATAGAATTTGACCGTATAGCCTAGAATAACAAAGGCCAGGGCCAAAAAAGATGCGTTTCGTAAATGTGTTTGTTTGTTTTTCATGTATTTAGTTTACCATAGAATGGTTAAACTTTCTTTAAAATTGGCTGGGCTGCCTTGTAACATACATAGAAAGCCAGCGACAGCACGATTCCCTGCAAGAGGTTGAAGGGAAGGACCATGGCAAAGAGATAGTTGCCAAGTCCTAGAATTTGTTTGATATCGAAGCCTGCAAAGGTCGCATAGACTGGCACAGCATAAACATAGTTCATGACCAGCATGACCAAGGTCGATGTAATTGTTGCCACAGCTGCTGTTTTCACATAATTTTTCACTGTCTGGTCTTTTTTCCAAATGTAGGCCACAGCTAGAATGAAGACTGACATAGCTGCAATATTCATTGGCAGACCAATAATGGTCGATGCACCTTGGTTGTTCAAAATCAACTTGAGCAAGGTCCGGATGAAAAGAATCGCAAAGCTTGATTTCAAATCCAGCATCAAGAGACCAAAGAGTATGGGTACGATTGAAAAGTCCACTTCCAGGAAATTAGCTGTTGGAATCAGCGGAAATTTCAAGTACATGAGCAGAAAAGATACTGCTGAGAGAATGGCGATAATCGTCATTTTGCGTGTGTTTGTCATAAAGGTTCCTCCAATTTTTGAAAATTGAAGAAGGCCAAGAGAGCAGGCCGAGGCCAACTACTTCGTCTTCTCCCATCCAGACTGTACTGTCGGTTGTGGAATTGCACCACATCAGCTTGCGCTCGCAGACTTATTTACTAGATAATTTCTTTTTTGACACTTGTCTAAGGTGGTAGGGCCGTAGCAAACCTTCGGTTTCATGACTTATTTTCGAGCCTAAGGTCTCGAAAACCCCCTGTCATCCTATTCAAAAATAGGATGACTTTCACCACGGCGACAAGCGTCGGACTTGCGACCTTCGGTCGCTCCTGCTGCCGCCCTCAAAGAAAAATTTTCAAAATAGAGAAACTATCTTAATAAAATCACTGCCGGTCGGGAATTTCACCCTGCCCTGAAGACTATTTAATGATACCAAAAAAGCCTTGCCTCTGCAAGACTTTGGTAATGATATCACATTATTTGAGTTTGTCCCCTTCATAGGTATGGACCAGGTCAAGGCCTGCAAATTCCTGCTGACGCAGGGCTTCATAGACAATCATGCAGACTGTATTGGATACATTGAGGCTACGGACATGCTCATCGTTCATGGGAATGCGGATAGCCTTTTCTGGATGCTGGCGCATGAATTCTTCTGGCAGGCCCTTGTCCTCACGCCCAAAAAGAAAATAATGGATTCCCTCCTGATAGGACTGGTTGGAATAGGTCTTATCAGCGAATTTTGACACCAGATGTACCTGGCCATGCTGGCTGACGTAGGTCATAAATTCATCTAAATTTTCATAAAAACGGACGTCCAGCCTGTCCCAGTAATCAAGACCAGCTCGTTTCATCTTGCTATCATCAATAGGGAAGCCCATGGGCTTGATAATGTGCAGAGGACTGTTGGTCGCAGCACAGGTCCGGGCGATATTGCCCGTATTCTGGGGAATTTGTGGCTCAAACAGAACGACGTGGTTTTTAGCTGTTTCTTCTTTGTAGTGCAATTCTTCGATATTCATTATCTTTCATCTCATTTCAAGTAAAAAAAATGCCACACTGCCCGGAGTCAAGCTCAGCAAACAGCATGGTGAATGATGATTCATTCACTTAACTCACAACAGGTTTGAGTTAAATCAATGAAATCGTGTTACTATTATACCGCTCAGTTGATGCCTCTGTCAAGGATTTATTCCCAAAAATCACCATTTTTCGCTATTTTTTACACCTTTTCATACTTTATTTCTTCTCAGGCTAAAATGGTCCGGTACTGGATCCTCACCACCTTCCACAAAGGGATGACAGCGCCCAATACGGGCCAGGCCCATCAAGAATCCCTTTGAGCCGTGCTTCTGCAAGGCCACAATCATATAGGCCGAGCAGGTAGGTCGATAACGGCAAGACGGTGGAAAGAGGGGTGAGATAAATCGTTGGTACAGCCGGACCAGGCCGATGATGAGCCTGGTCATTTCTTCTTAGCTGGCTTGGTAACAGCCATGGTATGGAGCTTGCTGATGTCCTTCTTATTGAGCTTGCGGTACTCACCTGGACGCAGACCTGTCAAGTCTAGATTACCAAAACGAGTCCGAGACAGCTTGTCCACCTGTAGACCAACCGCTTCAAACATCTTCTTAACCTGGTGATTGCGCCCCTCATGGATAGTCAATTCGACCACCGAACGGTTCTTGACAGGGTCCACCTTGATAATCTCATAGACAGCTGGCTTGGTTTTCTTACCATCAATGACCACTCCACGGGTCAAGGGACGAAGAACGTCCTTATTGGCAACCCCCTTGACACGCGCCAGATAGACCTTATCAATCTCATTGCGCGGGTGAATCATCTCGTCTGTGAAATCTCCATCGTTGGTCAAAATCAAGACACCTGATGTATCCCAGTCCAGACGACCCACAGGATAAATCCGTTCCTTGACCGTAGGCAAAAGGTCTACGACCGTCTTTCTACCCTTGTCGTCCGATACGCTGGAAATCACTCCATGAGGCTTGTTGAGCAGGTAATAGACCTTCTCTTCATTGTAAATAGGCTGGCCTTCTACCTCAACCCTGTCACCAGACTTGATGACAGTTCCCAATTCACGCACCACCTGACCATTGACAGTCACCAGCCCCTGCTTGATCAATTCCTCAGCCTTGCGTCGGCTGGCAATGCCTGCGTGGGCAATATATTTGTTAATTCTCATCTTCTAACTCATTTCTTTCTAGGAAAAGCTCTGTTTCCTCATCTTTCAGGTCCAAATCTGACACATCCGGCAATTGGTCCAGGCTGTTAATCCCCATGTAGTCCAAAAAATAATCAGTGGTCACATAGAGATTTGGCCGGCCCAACACCTCCTTCTTGCCATTTTCCCGAATCAAATCAAAAGCCTGGAGCTTACTAATGGCACCGCTGGAATTGACCCCACGGATGTCATCCACCTCTATCCGTGTAATGGGCTGCTTGTAGGCAACAATAGACAGGGTTTCCAATAGCGCCCGGGACATGGTCTGGTTTATCGGTGTCTTGGCATAAATCCGCAAGAGCTCGGCAAATTCCTTCTTGGTTACCAGCTTGTAGCGGTTGGATGATTCCAAGAGTGCCAGACCAGAATCCTTATCCGCCATGTACTTTTCAGATAATTTCTCCAACTGCTGGATGAGGGCAGTCGGCTGCATGTCCAGCATCTCCGCTAGATTACGCAAGGTCAGGCCTTCCTCACCTGCCACAAATAGCAGGACTTCTATTTCAGCTAATCGGCTCATGCTCCCTCCTTACTAGGTAAATATCCCCAAAAGCCTCCGTTTGTTCAAAGCTAATCTCATGGACCTTGACCAACTCCAAAGTGGCCAGGAAAATGGTGATAACCTCATTGATATCATGACTGTCCTTAAAGAGCTGGCGCAACTCCAGACGCGAACCAGCCTTAAAGTGACTACGGACCAGGTCCATCATGTCCTCAATCTTGTACTCATCTCTGGCAATGGTCGTATGCGATTGGCGCAGGCTGGCCTGCTTTTCAGCCATGACTTTGGAAAAAGCCAGGAACAAATCTACAACGGTCTTGTCCTGGACCAGTTGCACATCTTCGTAGACCAGCTCTTCCTTGGGCTTGGAGAAACTCTTGGCCCGCTCATCATGCTGCTCCCCCAGCTTCTCGCTGAGAAGTTTGAATTTGCGGTACTCTTCCAATTGGTCCAAGAGCTCCAGCTCTGGGTCATCTTCTGGGTCTGTCTGCTCCACTACCTTGGGCAGGAGCCTCCGACTCTTGATGACCACCAACTGACTGGCCATGAGCATGTATTCCCCTGCCACTTCCAGCCGCATGGCCTGCAAGGTGGCAATATAGGTTAGATACTGCTCAATGACCTCTGTAATCGGCACCTGGTAGATGTCCATCTGGTACTTGGACACCAGGTGGAGCAAGAGGTCCAGAGGTCCTTCAAAATCTTTCAGTTTAATATCCATTACTTGTATTTTTCCAAACTCATGCTTGATTTCAAGCCCAATTGTTTGACCAACTGGTCCAGAGACTTGCCTTGCTTGATTTGCCCCAGAATATACTGTTCTCTCAATTTCTGGGCGGTCCAATCTGACCGACCTATGGAGCTAACAAATTCAGTCAAGCGATTAAAGAACCACTGGCGGGAATAGGTTTGCCCTTTTTTGTCAAAAAGATAGACACCGGTCAAGCGATTTTCTAGGTAGGGCAGGATTTCTTTAGGAATATCCAGGACCCGCTTGGTCTGACCCTTCTGGACAGTCAACACCTGAAAATCTAGGTTAAGGTCATCCACAGTCAGCTCTGCTATTTCACTAGGCGTCAGCCCTAAAAAGCCAATCAAAAGAGCAATGGTCTGCCCATCAAGAAAGGCTGTCTCCGTCCATAAGGGGGACAATTCTTCCACCTGTGGTCGCTGCTTGATAGAGGCAGGGCTGGTCAGGGCCTTGAGCTTATAAAATCGCTCCAGCTGCCCCTCCTCGTAGAGAAAATAGAGGAACTGATTGACTGCTGACAACTTACGCTTCTGGGCAGCAGGCTTCCGAGTCAAGAGCGTCTGCTGGTAGGTCAAGAGTGTCTGCTGGTTGACCTGGCCCTGGGTCACCTCCATGAATTGCTGTAGGTCATAGGTGTAGGACTTCTGACTGTTGCTGCTTATGGACTTGCTCCTGATAAATGCTGCAATCCAATCTTTCATTTTTTTGCCTCTTTAGACGGCAGGGGAAAGTTGTGGAGCAGGGCATTGATGGCCTTGAGAATGGATTTCCGAGTAATAATCCCCTTGAACTCCCCATTTTCACCCAGAACAGGAAGGAAGGACTGGTCGACCAATTTTCGCATGACTTCTGTCAGGTCGTAATCTTGACCAACTGTCTCCTCATCCGTCTTTGCAATCAGGGAAATATCGCTATTAAGCTCATCATCGCTCAAGCCGTTTTCAGCCTGGTAACGATTGATTTCCGTCAGGCCAATGGTGCCGAAAAACTGCCCTTCTTCGGTCACAACAGGTACCCGTGAATAGGACATGTGGCTGAGTAAGAGCTTGGCATGGTCGATATTATGGCTATCAATAATGACCGCCAGCTTATTGGCCGGAGTCAAAAAAGTCTCTTCTTGAGCCAGCAAAAATGCTTCAAATTCGCGTGCAATCATCGTGGAATGTCCTTTGTTAGTGGCTGATAAATCTGGTGCTGACGATTGTAGTGTTCAACATGGAAGTGACTATCTGTAATAGTCACCAGGGCATAGAGGCACTCTCTGACCAAGCCCCGTGGCTGACTGACTGATCCAGGATTGAGAAAGAGGGTCTTGCCCCGCAGCTCTGCATCGGGCACATGGAGATGCCCGTAGAGACAGATATCCGCCTCCACTTCTTGGGCCCAATAATCCAATCGCTGCCAGCCATAATTGATGCCATAGAGATGGCCGTGGGTCTGGGCAATGGTCACATCCTCCAACTGGGTAATCAGCCTATCTGGATAGCAACCAAAGTAGTCACAGTTGCCATTGACAACGTACATTCCCTCCCAAAGCTGGTCTTGGCTGTCTAGCTCCGAATCTCCATTGTGAAAGATTGCATCAACCTTGCCAAGGTAACGGTTCTTAATTTCCTCTACAATCTTACGGTCTCCATGAGAATCACTCATGACTATGATTGTCTTGCTTGCTCCTGCCATACTGGAAATGCCTCCAACAATTTTTCTAAGGCTTGCGCCCGGTGGGAAATCTTATTCTTCTCTTCTAGACTAAGTTCAGCCGACGTCTTGCCAGTCTCACCGACCAAAAAGAGCGGATCGTAGCCAAAACCATTTTCTCCCTTGGGTTCTGTGCCAATATAGCCTGCCCAATCTGCCTCAACCACCAGGCTTTCCCGACCCGGTGCTGCCATGACCAAGGTGCAATGGAACTGGGCCGAGCGGTCCTTGGTCTCAAACACCATGGCTAATTCGTGGAGCAACTTGGCATTGTTACGGCTGTCTGTCGCCTCTGGACCTGAAAAACGAGCTGACCAAACTCCTGGTAAACCGCCGAGGACATCTACCTTGAGACCCGAATCATCTGCCAGGACCATCTTGCCTGTCAGCTCTGCAATGGTTTCCGCCTTGAGACGGGCATTCTCCTCAAAAGTGGTCCCTGTCTCAGCCAAATCTGGCAGGTCAGGATAGTTGTTGAGATTCTCAACCTGATAGCCCAATTTCTCAAAGAACTTGCGAAATTCCTTGGTCTTGCCTTCATTTTTAGTGGCAATCAGAATGCTGTCTCCAAGACCGGCCAAGCCTTGCTCCTGACCAAAGAAAGCCTCTGTGGACACCCCTTCCTTGGGCAAGTAAACCAGGTGCAGTTTTTCGCCTTCAGTCACCAGCACAGCTCCCTGGTGCTGGATAGCCTTGAATTGGCGGTTGTTGAGGTCATTTAAGACATCGAGAGCAAACTGGATGAGTTTGAAATCCGAATGCAATCGAATAATCTCAATCTGGACGCACTGGTTGTAGTCATCTTCATATTTTGAGGCAATAAGTTGATCGAAAGCATGCCCCAATTGATATATTTCCTGCTCTCTTCCAGTCTCACCAAAGCTTCCAAATAGATTGGCAAAGTTCGCCTTGCCAATAAACCAATTCTGCTCGTCCCTGTATTCGTAAATCTTTTCTGTCATAATTCTACATGCTCCACTTGAATATCAATGCCCAACCAGCTTTCTGCGATATCCTTAAAAGCCTCTGGGCTGGCTGTTGTATAAAATCGATGTTGAAGATTGGCCTCCGTCCGACTGCGATTGAGCTGGAAATAATTGAGCAAAACGGAGATATCCCGCGCTGTTTCTGCCCCAGAGTCAATCAGTTTTACATCCTGCCCCATGGCATTTTGAATGATAGCCCGCAGGAGGGGATAGTGGGTGCAGCCCAGCACCAGGGTATCCACCCTCCCCATAAGGGGCTTGAGGGTTTCGTAGACCACCTTCTTGGCCAGGCTAGACTGGTGGCTATTGGACTCCACCAGAGGGACAAATCGTGGGCATGCCAAGCTTTCAACCTGAGTTTCCGGCGACAAGGCCTGAATTTTTTCCCGGTAAATATCTGACTGGATAGTCATAGCTGTGCCCAACACCCCTACCTTGCCAGACTGGGTCGCCTTGATAGCAGCCGATGCCCCTGGCAAAATCACACCTAAAACTGGAATATCCAACTTTTCCTTAACCTCTTCCCAGGCAACAGCCGTCGCTGTATTGCAGGCGAAAACAATCATTTTAACATTCTTGGTCAAGAGAAAATTGACCAGCTGCCAGGTATACTCTCTGATTTGTTGAGCTGGCCTTGGGCCGTAAGGGGCCCTGGCCGAATCGCCGATATAGACGACTTCTTCGTGGGGAAGTTGACGCATGAGTTCACGAACCACCGTCAGACCACCCACACCTGAATCTAAAAATCCGATTGGTCGATTATCCATATAGTTTCCTAGGACTTTCTCCAAACAAAAGGACTTGGGAATGAATCCCCAGCCCCAGTGCTTGCTTATTTTTTCTTGTTAGTTGCTACTTTTTGTTGGCTCTTGATTTGGCGCAATACCTGCTGAACCTTAGCCTCGCTTGGTTTTTGACCCATTTGGCTCATCATCAAACGAAGAGCGTTTTCATCCAAAATAGGCTTGTCCGCAATCATTTTTTCAACCTGTTTGCGTGATAGGTAAATACCGAGAGCAACACCACCAGCAAGTGCTAAGACAACCAATAATATAACAATTCCGATTCCGATTTGCATTTCAATCTCCTATAGACTGTATTCTAATTTTCTAGACCTATTATACCAAATTTTCCCGTCTTTTCCAAGACTTACTTGTCAAATTCAAAACCGTACAAGGTCGCAAAGTAGTCTTCTGGCGTTTCAGCCCGTCGAATCATACGCGCTCCGCCATTTTCCTCCAAGAGAATCTCCGCTGAACGCAGGCGTCCGTTGTAGTTATAGCCCATGGAGAAACCGTGAGCACCCGTATCATGGATGACCAGGGTATCCCCCACTTCTGCGCGTGGCAATTCACGATTGACTGCGAATTTATCGTTGTTTTCGCAGAGAGAGCCCGCCACATCCACTACTTCAATCGGAGCGTCTGGTCGACTGATATTGGTGATATGGTGGTAGGCACCATAGAAGGCTGGACGCATTAGGTTGGCTGCTGAGGCATCCACACCAACATAAGTCCGATAGGTTTCCTTGCGGTGGAGAACCTTGGTAATCAGATGCCCATGTGGTGCCAGCATAAAGCGTCCTAGCTCCGTAAAGATTTTCACATGTCCCATGCCAGCAGGCGTAAGAATTTCTTCGTAAACCTTGCGGACACCCTCGCCAATCACGGCAATATCATTTGGCTCCTGGTCTGGACGGTAGTTGACCCCAATACCACCTGACAGGTTGATAAAATCAAGTGTGACACCTGTCTCCTCACGGATTTCCAGGGCCAATTCGAAGAGTTGGCGCGCCAATTCTGGATAGTAGTCATTGGTCACAGTGTTGGAGGCCAAGAAGGCATGGATACCAAATTCCTTAACGCCCAATTCTTTCAAGTCCTTGTAGCCCTGCATGAGCTGGGCCTTGGTCATGCCAAATTTGGACTCTTCTGGATGGTCCATGATGTCTGTACCAAGCGAGAAGATGCCACCTGGATTATAACGTAGGCAAACTGTCTCAGGAATACCGGCTACATTTTTCAAAAACTCGATATGCTCATAGGCGTCCAAGTTAATGGTCGCTCCAACTTCGCGTGCATAGACAAATTCTTGCGCCTGGGTATCATTGGAAGTAAACATAATGTCCGTAAAGCCCATTTTGGCACTCATCAGCACTTCCACATCCGTCGCACAATCCACACCGCAGCCCTCTTCTTGCAAAATTTTCAAGATAGCTGGTGTCGGTGTCGCCTTAACCGCAAAATATTCCTTAAAGCCTGGGTTCCAAGCAAAGGCAGCATTGAGCGCACGCGCTTTTTCACGAATCCCCTTCTCATCGTACAAGTGAAAAGGCGTTGGAAATTGGTCTGTAATCGTCGCAAGGGTTTCCTTATCAATAAATGGTATTTTGGTCATAACTCATTCTCCTCAATTTTCTAACCATTATAGCATAGAAAGGCATTTTCAGAAAATGAAAAAACCACTCGGAGAGTGGGAAGTTTTAATCTCGATTTAAGTTACCGAAAATGCGGAGCAAGTTCAGGAACAAGTTAATAAAGTCAAGATAGAGCTGCAGGCCCATAGAAACGACCCAGCCTTGACCGACATTTCCGCCTGTTTGCTCGAAAACAGTGCGGATGCGCTGATTATCATAGGCAATCAAACCTGAGAAAATCAAGACAGAGATGATAGACATAGCGAAGCTGATACCTGAGCTACGTAGAAAGATATTGACAACACTGGCAATAATCACTCCCCAGAGAGCTGCTCGAAGAGCCTGGGCCATGCCGGACAGATTTTTCTTGGTGGTCATCCCGATAATAGCCATGACTGCAAACATGAGGGCAGTTGATACAAAGGCCAGGGCCACTGTTTCACCTGTATAGGCCAACAGCACGACACTCAGAGTGAAACCATTTGTCACTGAATAGCCCAAAAACATAGGCAGAGCCAGCGGACTATTTTTAGCCGCCATAGCTGAGGCCGCAAAGACCAGGGCAATCTGGGCAATCATGATAATCATCATGAGCATGGAACCGCCACGCATGAGAGCGAATAAAGCGTCTCGGAAAACCGTCACTGTCAAAAACGACACCAAGGCCGACAAGCCAATTCCCATAGCGACAACGCCGTAAACCTTACCAAAGAAACGGTTGAGGGCGGTATTGTCCACCTGGTTGATAATTACTGAATCATTATTCATAAAAAACTCCTTTATTTATTGAAAACGTAGAATTTTGCGATGCTTCCACTTGTGCTGCAGGGGTAGACTCCATTCACGAACCGCCCAATACTTGTCTACGCAGGTGACAATCCAAGATTCCTTGTAGCGGGGAGGGGCAATGGTGGCACCGAACATGTGTTTGACGATAATATCCTCTTCGACCTTATTGAGCTTGGTCAATTTCTGGGCATTGCGCTTGGCAATCCTTGGGTGGACCCAGGCATGGCTCTTCTGAAATTTGGTATCCCGCCAGTCATAGAAAAACAAATCGTGCAAGAGACCGCCTCTAGCTGTCGCTTTGGCATCCCAGCCAAATTTTTTGGCAATTTTATAGCTGGTGTAGGACACATTGATGGAATGTTCCAGCCGTGTCGAATGGTAGTGGTGGGGAATAGTGCCCAATTTTTGCACCTTGGGCGTCTCAATCAGATGGCCCACATAGCACATATACTCTTTATCTTTTTTGTAAGCTGTCAAATCTTGACCTCCTCGGACTATTATAGCATAGTCTACCAAGATAGCCTTAAATAAAACTAAACATAAGAATACCGGCAGCTATGGCCACATTAAGACTTTCCGCCTGACCCTGCATGCTGATGTGGACCAGCTGGTCCGCCACTTCCTCCATGTAGGCTGAAATTCCTTGACCTTCATTGCCCATAACCATAGCAAAGCTAGGACCAGGTTGGAAGTCCTTATAGTCCACCGACTGGCTTGACAGGGTCGTTGCTAAGATTGGCAACCCTTGAGCCTGCAGGTATCTGACAAGCTCCTCCACAGGCAGACGATAAATCGGCAGATGAAAATGACTTCCCTGCATGGACCGTAGAACTTTAATATTGTAAATATCAGCCGACTTATCCGTCAAAAAAATACCGTCAAAACCAGCCGCGTCTGCTGTCCGAATCATGGTGCCCACATTGCCTGGGTCCTGGACATCTTCCAAGACCAGGAATTTGCCGGTAAGGCTTGTTGGCAAGTCTTGTCTAGGAAGGGCCAGCTGGGCAAGGACACCCTGGGGAGACTTGGAATCGGCCAGGTCCCGCATGATGTCAGGTGTCACTAGACTAACATTGGGCAAACCAGCAACCCGCTCTGCGTATTCTTCCAAGACCAAGATATGCTCGAAAGTCGCACCAGCAGCACCAGCCTCTTCTAGCAGG
Source organism: Streptococcus sp. A25 (assembly GCF_043674095.1). NCBI lineage: Bacteria > Bacillati > Bacillota > Bacilli > Lactobacillales > Streptococcaceae > Streptococcus > Streptococcus sp. A25. The sequence continues at coordinate 19,475 of NZ_JBIMJO010000012.1, read as the reverse complement.
TGCCAGCCCTCTATCAGATAGGAGGAGGTTCGGTATTTTTTCTGCTGCAATTTCTTGATTTGCTTGACCAGATTATTGGCCTTTGAGCGGATAATGTCCATAGCTGCTCCTTTTTATTTCTTATTGTCCATGATATAATAAAGTAAGTTACTTGTCAAAAAGGAGAACCCCATGAGAAAGGTCAAAATGATTGCCTCTGGTCGTGTCCAGGGAGTTGGTTTTCGTTGGTCAGTCCAGGCTCTGGCTCTGGAAATCGGTGATGTCTACGGCCGTGTCTGGAACAATGACGATGGAACAGTCACCATCCTGGCCCAGTCGGATCAAGCTGACAAGCTCAGCCATTTTATCCATGAAATACGAAAAGGACCTTCTCGTATGGCCAGGGTCAACTATCTGGATGTGAATTTGGCCAATTTCCCGGATATGACAGATTTTAAAGTCAGTCATGGCTAGGACTTGAGAAGAATTTTTAAGGCTGGTAAGTGAAAGACTTGAGAATTTTGACCAAAACAAGTACAATAGAGACTATATTGTAAAAAAGGAAGTTTGAAATTGAAAAATAAACGATTCATCAAATTGTCAGGCTTGTCACTGGCAACTCTGCTCTTCTTGTCGGGCTGTGTGCAGACAGATAAAAGTGGTAATCCGACCGGTTTCATCTGGAACTATCTGGGGCAACCAATGTCTTATCTCATCGAATACTTTGCTGAGAATCAGGCCCTGGGCTATGGTTTGGCCATTATCATCGTGACCCTGATTGTCCGCTTGATTATCCTTCCACTAGGTATTTACCAATCTTATAAGGCGGCTATCCAGTCTGAAAAGATGAACTACCTCAAGCCAATTCTTGGTCCAATCCAGGAACGTATGAAGAATGCAAGTTCTCAGGAAGAACAGCTGGCTGCCCAACAAGAATACTTCGCTACGCAAAAACAGTACGGTGTGAGTATGTTGGGAGGCATGGGTTGTTTACCACTCCTGATTCAGATGCCTTTCTTCTCGGCTATCTACTTTGCGGCTCGCCACACTCCAGGTATTGCTGAGGCTAGTTTCCTCGGTATCGACCTGGGCAAATCCAGCCTGATTTTAACAGCTATTGCAGGTGTACTCTACTATGGACAATCCCTCCTCATGCAGGTCGGTATGGATGAAGAACAGAAAAAGCAAATGAAAACCATGGCACTGATGAATCCGCTCATGATTGTGATGATCTCATTTGGCTCTCCAGCTGGTGTAACCCTTTACTGGGTAGTCGGTGGTCTGATTAGTCTTATCCAACAAGCCATCACCAACTTCATCCTCAAGCCACGCATTCGCAAGCAGGTAGAGGAAGAATTTAAGAACAAACCCTTGAAAGCTGCACCAGGCAAAGTCAAAGATGTGACCCCAGCTGCATCAGCTATCATCGAAGAAAAAGCATCTAAAAAGAAAAACCGCAACGCTGGTAAACAACGTTCGAGATAGAAATAAGACAACCATCTGAAGCAGGTGGTTGTTTTATTTGTAATTAGAAGTCAAAAGTTAAGGAAAAATCCTGAGTTTGTAGACAAAATCTCTTTTCAGACTTTCCTGAGGTGATGTCGGACGGTAGTAAACTTTCTTGTTTCTAGTTTTACTCCTCAAACAGTCCCCCAGACTGTTTGAGCTACCTACGGAATTCCATACCTAGTATTTGAGCCTAAGGTCTCAAATACTCCGAATGTCCGAAACGACAACGTTTCTCATTTTCATCACAGCGGAAAGTCCTGGCTTAGGGCTCGCTCCGCTCGCAAAATAAACTAAATTTTCGTTTTTTCTTAGCAGAGCTACTTAGTTTATTTATCCAGAATACAGTTTGTCGACGTTCTGAAATACTGATTTTATGCCCCTTATTTGCCCCTTAAACAAGAAAAAAGCCTACTGCACAACGCCGAAACGTTGATACAATGGGCTTTTTAGAGCTGAATTATTTAACAGCGTCTTTGAGTGCTTTACCAGCTTTGAAAGCAGGAACCTTAGAAGCTGCGATTTTGATTTCTGCACCTGTTTGAGGGTTGCGACCTGTACGTGCTGAACGCTCACGAACTTCGAAGTTACCGAAGCCAATCAATTGAACTTTCTCACCAGCTGCAAGGTAGTCAGCTACTGCTGCGAATACCGCATCAACTGCTGCTGCAGAATCTTTTTTAGTCAATGAAGTTGCTTCTGCAACTTTTGCGATCAAATCTTGTTTATTAGCCATTTTGCTAAATCCTCCAATTATTTTCTGAGTGACTACTCACTCTAATATCTTATCCAATTTTAAGCTTTTGGTCAAGCTTAAAGTGTTATTTTATTTCTGTTTTGTAAATATCAATAATAAATTGGTCATTATATAAATCAAGCGTATTCATTTTGGCATAAATCCCTAGCTTATTCTCCATTTCCTGGAGCTGGACCTGCACTCTAGATGCCTCCGTATCCACATGGACATAGTCTGGAAATTTATAATTTTTCTTCAAATAATTTAGAACCTCTGCTTTGGGTAAAGATAGACTGCCTGCTGAAACTTCCATTATTTGCAACATGATACTTCCATCCTTCATCTTACTTGGCTGGAAATAGAGATAGAGGGGAATTTCCACACCAAACAACTTGTAACTGCCCTCAAAGACAATCTGTTGGCTAGTCAGGGCAATGGAATATTCAAAATCTTTGGTTTGATATTCTTTGAGATAGTTTTCAAGTGTCTGATTCAGCTGTTCTCTGGTGGTCGTAAATGTCCCTATTTTGACATCGTCAGGATTATTTTGAACGAAAACCGTCAAGTCTTCACGCTTATCCTGCACACGATTGATAATAACAATATATACACCGACATTACAAGCTAGAAGTGCCAAAAACAACCATTTCCAAATCTTTATCTTACCATTCTTTTTGGGTTTCATGTGTTTTCTCCACGATTGCTTTCTTCATAATTTCATAGCCCGTATTATTGGGATGAAAACTATCTTCGTTGTAGAGTAGATTATTTCTAGTCCCTGCATCAGTGGAACTGACACCCACCTCTTCTTCCAATCCCTTGTAAAGCAAATCATTGATGGGAACAAAGTAAACCTTATCCTGCCCTTCAAGCGTCTTGGCAGTCACGTTATTCCAATTATCCACGATTGTCTGCATTTCGGTCATCTCTGGAAAACTTAAAAAGAAAGGATTGTAAATACCAACAACATAAATAGGTAAATCCTTATTTTGCTTGTGGGCGTAGTCAATAATCTCTTTCAGTCTTTTGGCATAATCCTTGGATGGCTTATTGAAGGAAGATACTTTTAAATCGGTGATATTGTTCATAATCACCTTTCGCAAATCATTTCCACCAACCGTCAAAGTCATCAAATCCGCCCGCTTCAAATCTGCCTGCAATTTCTTATCAGACTTCATCCTTTTTAAAATTTGGTTGCTGGTATTGCCTGCAATGCCATAATTGGCATCGACAACATCCACTGAGAGCTGGTTGGCCAAATCTTGAGCCAGTAGCGGAACAAAGCCACCTTGGCCCGTGGTATCCCCCACACCTTCCGTCAATGAATCACCAATCGCAATATAGTGTAGAATGGGGCGCTCGTCTGACTGACTGATTTCTGAAGGAGTCACCCTTGATGCAGCCTTTGGAATCAGCCGGTCAAACAGAAAGACAGCCAATATCAAGCACAGAAAGAAATAAAAGAGCCCATGAAAAACTTTTCGATTATTCATAACGTACTAAGACAGCCCAGGCATCTTCACCAGTGTGGGTTTGGATGATAGAGCCGGTTTCTAGAACAGCGATATCCTTGGCTAGGTAGGGCTGTAACTGTTCTTTCATCTGCTGGGCAAAATCTGCTGCGCCTGCATAGGAAATGCCGATTTCAGCCACCTTTTTATCGGCTAATTGACCAATAAACTCATCCAACCATTTCTTGAAAGTCTTGTTGCCCCGGCCCTTCACAATTGGCTCTAGCTGATGATTTTTCATGGTCATAATGACACGGATATTGAGCAAGCTGCTTAAGAGCCCTTGAACGCGACCAATACGGCCTCCCTTAACCAGATTTTCAAGCGTCGATACGCCAATATACAATTCTGTTTTTTCTCGCACCTGCTCGATGGCCGCCAAGATTTCCTCCTTGCTAGCCCCAGCTTGAGCCAGACGAGCAGCCTCAACCACCTGGAATTTTGCAGCCTGGTCTGTGAAACTTGAATCAATAACCGTCACATCAACGCCGGACAAGGTTGCCCCTTGACGAGCAGCCTCAACGGTGCCCGAAAGAGCGTGAGATAAGACGATGGCAATCACTTGACTACCGTCCTTGGCCAAATCAGCAAAGGTTTCTGCAAAGACCCCCACTGGTGGTTGACTGGTCTTCGGCAAGCTCTTAGCATCGCGCATCAGTTGTAAAAATTGCCCCTCTGTCAGGTCGCTATCCGAATAGACCACTCCATCAATCATCACCGAAAGAGGAACAACCGTAATTCCCAGTTCTTCCAGCAAGTGTGGCTCGATAGTGGTGCTTGAATCTGTTACAATTTTAATCCTTGACATATTTCATCCTACAATTCTCTACAAATATGTCTACTATTATAGCAAAAATCACCTCAAAAATAAAACGCTAGAAATGAAAAAAGGCTAGACCACTAAAACCTAGCCCTATACTGCTTTCAAGCATTATTGATAAAAAGTAAGATATGTCACACTTACTGAGAAAGCAATTCTTTCAAGGTGAATCCAAGCCCAAGTACCAAGAAGACACCACAGAGAAAGTAGCCAACAGGAAATTCATCCAATCGAGTCAGAAATGAGCTGCCAACTGCCTGTAGCGGAAAACTATAAAAATATAGCGTCATGAGCCCAGCACCAGCAAAGAGTAACAGATTGACGGTCTTGGAAAACAGCACCAATTTAAAACAGAAGGCAAGTACAAGAGCCAGACAAAGGATAGCAAAGAGACTACCGCTGAAATAGACCCATCCAGAAATCGTGACAATCTCAAAAGTCTTCAGATTGGGAGTAAAGGCAAAGGGAAGGAATAAACTCAAGACCGATAAAACACCTACAAACCGACCTAGATACTGTTTCATGCTAACCACCTACTTTATATATAGAGTGATTCTTTACATATATTTTGGCAGTTTTCCGTTTTTCTGTGAAGGATTTATATGCTGTATTCTACATTTCATAACGGCCTCAAACTGGTCCCAGCCTGTCAAATCAGTAAGGTTTGACCACTCCCTCATCAGCCTTTCATCACTAATTCTCTGGCCTGCGTTCTGGCTGCCTCCGTCACTGTGTCACCAGCCAACATCTTGGCAATCTCTTCCACCCGCTCATCCGTTGTTAAGAGACGCACACGAGAAACGGTCGAATGCTCGTCCGATACTTTCTCAATAAAAAACTGGTAATCCGCAATCGCAATCACCTGTGGCAGGTGCGAAATCGCCAAGACCTGACCGTATTGACCGATTTTGTAAATTTTCTGGGCAATGGCCTGGGCTACGCGACCAGATACACCCGTGTCCACCTCGTCAAATACAATGGATGTCTTGCCTTCCTTGCGGGCAAAGGCTGATTTAATGGCCAACATGAGGCGAGACAATTCCCCTCCTGAGGCCACCTTGACCAGGGGTTTGAAATCCTCACCAGGATTGGCAGAAATATAAAATTCAACCGTTTCATGGCCATCCTTGCTGAATTTACCCTTAGTAAATCGAACCTGGAACTTGGCCTTCTCCATATACAAGTCCTGCAATTCCTGGCGAATAACCTCTTCTAAAATCTGGGCCAACTCATGGCGGGCCTGACTCAATTGACCAGCCAAGTTAACCAAGTCTTTCTCCAAGGTCTTGAGCTGGACTTCCAGGTCATCACCAGACAGGTCGTTACCGGTCAAAAGATTGTACTCTTCAGTGATTTTTGCCAAATAATCGAGGACATCGTCGACCGAACCGCCATATTTCTTGGTCATGGTGTTGAGCAGGTCTAAGCGACTTTCCAGCTGCATGAGACGATTGCCGTCAAACTCCAAATTGTCCACCACATCACCCAAACGCTTGGCCACATCCTCCACCACATAGTAGGCCTCGGTCAGGCTGATCGATAGGGCCTTGTATTCTGGGTCGAATTCTTCCAAACTCTGCAGATCCCCCATGGCTGAGCGGATATTGTTGACGCTGGAGAAATCCTCATTGTCCAGGAGGGCGTAGGCATTGGTCAGCGTATCTGCAATCTGCTTATGATTGAGTAGCTTATCCCTCTCCTGATTGAGCTGGACATCCTCACCAAGCTGGAGGTCAGCGGATTCAATCTCCGCAATCTGATACTCCAACATCTCGATACGAGACTTGTGTTCCTGCTCGTTTTTCTGCTTTTCAAGCACGCGCTTGCGGAGGCTACGGTAGGCATCAAAAGTCGCTTGGTAGCTGTCCTTGAGGGTCCAAAAATCCTCTTCTCCAAAGCTATCCAACAGACGAATATGGTGCTGGGACTTCATCAATTCTTCCTGGTCATGTTGACCGTGAATGTCGACCAAGTGCTGACCAATTTGCTTGAGGACAGACAGGTTGACCATTTGACCGTTGACCCGGCTGACCGACCGACCATTTTGCAGGATTTCCCGACGGATAATCAGCTCGTCAGCCACTTCAATCCCCTGCTCCTCCAAAATCTGCTCCAAGGCTCTGCTATGTTCAAAAGAGAAAAGCCCCTCAATCTCCGCCTTGGCAGCCCCGTGGCGGATGACATCAGTAGTCGCCCGCGCCCCCAACATAAGGTTCATGGCGTCGATAATGATAGACTTCCCAGCTCCCGTCTCACCAGAGAGAATGGTCATACCCTTTTCAAAGTTAAGAGAGACCTGCTCGATAATGGCAAAATTCTTAATTGAAACTTCTAGTAACATCCCTTACCACCCTTTAACCATGCGCTCCAACTGAAGCAGTTTTTCCTGGTCCTTCAAGATTAAAAAGATACTATCGTCGTCCGCAATGATGGTGAACAGCTGGTCCTCAAATTGTTCCACAATCTGACGTTTGACAACAATGGCACTTCCAGGCACCAGTTTGATATTGACCATGTTACCCGAATGTGAAAAATCAAGGATATTTTTCGAGCGGACCTTTGCCAGGCCCACCTTAGGCAGACCGTAAATATAGCCCTTGTCAGCTGCTGGCACCTTGATGATACCCAACTCCTTGATATCCCGGGAAACCGTCGCCTGGGTTGCATGGACCCCCATAGCCTCCAAGCGTTCCACAATCTCTTCCTGGGTATCGATCGGATAGCGGACCACCAAATCTTTTATTACTTCTAAGCGTTCTCGTTTATTCATCTTTCTTAAATTCCTCGTGTGCTTGCTCAACCAAGTTACCAATCTGACCCACAACCATATTTTCTGGCTGGTCAGATTTTTCCAAATGAGCCAAAAATTCAATATTGCCCTGACCGCCCTGAACCGGAGAAAAGCTGAGCGCCTTAACGGTAAAGCCAGTCTCCACTGCCATCTTGGTCACGTCCTGCAAAACTTTGACATGAACCTGCTTGTCTTTAACGATACCATTTTTACCAATCTGCTCCCGTCCCGCTTCAAACTGAGGCTTGACCAGGGCTACGACCTGACCGCCGTCTGCCAAAATATTATGCAGGGCTGGCAAGATCAGACTGAGCGAAATAAAGCTGACATCAATAGAGGCAAAACTTGGCTGTCCCTGGTCAAAATCAACCAGTTCAGCATAGCGGAAATTGTACTGCTCCATGGAAATTACACGCTCATCTTGCCGAAGTTTCCAAGCCAATTGATTGGTCCCAACGTCCACGGCGTAAACCAGCTTGGCGCCAGACTGGAGCATGACATCCGTAAAGCCGCCTGTGGAAGCACCAATATCAATGGTCGTCTGCCCTTCAACAGAAATTCCAAAGACCTGCAAGGCCTTCTCTAATTTGAGGCCACCACGGCTGACATATTTTAATTTCTCACCCTTGAGCTTAAGCTCGGTCCCTTCATCGATTTTCTCGCCCGGCTTGTCATAGCGCTCGCCATTGATGACATTGACCACCAGGCCCGCCATGACGCCTCGCTTGGCCTGCTCCCTAGTCTCAAAAAGCCCCTGCTTGTAGGCTAGCACATCTACTCGTTCTTTACTCATTGATTCGTAAACTTTCTAAAATCTTAATGATATTGTCAGACTTGAAATCATAATCCTGAGTCAATTCCTCAAGAATTTTTATAGACTTATCCAAGGCTTCCTCAAGAAGACTCTTAGATTCATCTAAGCCCAACAAAGCTGGAAAAGTTGCTTTCTCAGCCACAAGATCCTTATTAGGCGTTTTCCCTAATTCTTCAAAACTTGCTGTCACATCCAAAATATCATCCCGAATCTGAAATGCATACCCAATCAGCGAGCCCAATTGCCACAATCTCCCTTGGACATATTCTGACTGCTCTGCGATAATACCAGCTGCATAGAAAGGATAAGTCAGGAGACGACCAGTTTTATTCTCATGAATCTTGAAGAGTTCCGTAGCCTCCGGCATCTGCCCCTCCCCTTTCATATCCAACATCTGTCCCCCAACCATACCAAATGTGCCTGAGGAAGTGGCTAGGAACTGAACTAACTGAACAATAATGGGTGATGGTAAGTCGGCACGGGCTACCAAATCAAAGGCATCCAGAAAAAGGCTATCCCCCGCCAAAATAGCTGTAGCTTCGTCAAACTGTTTGTGGTTTGTCAACCGACCTCGACGGTAATCATCGTTGTCCATGGCAGGTAAATCATCATGGATAAGACTTCCCGTGTGAATCATTTCCAAAGCAGCAGCAATTTGATAGTGGGCTTCTGTCACTGTCTTGCCAAATCCCTCCAAAACCTCCAGCAGGATGAGGGGACGAAGGCGTTTCCCTCCTGCTTCTATTGAGTAGAGAATTGACTCAATCAACTCTTCCGAAACACAGGTGTGGGTATTTCTGTAGTAGTTTTCAATGGTTGAGCCTATGAGATTAAATTTATCCATACCTAAACCATCTCACTTTCACTACCATCTGCCTGCATGACCTTAACCAGAGTCTTTTCTGCATCAGCCAAGGTTTTCTGCAAGTCCTTGGACAGGACCATACCCTTTTGGAACTCAGCCAGAGCCTCTTCTAAGGCTACATCTCCCTGCTCCAAGCGGGTCACAATTCCCTCAAGTTCTGCTAAATTTTCTTCAAATGTTTTCATTTTTTTGGACATCCTTTACCTCCACATCCACACGACCATCCTTCATGACAATGGTCAACTGCTCATCTTTTTCAATCTTTTCTACGCTATCAATGACCCGACCAGCCTGCTCCAGAATGGCATAACCGCGCGCCACGATGCGGCTGGTATCCAGCATGGTCATGGCCTCTATCAGCTTGTCAGCCTTGGCCATTTTATTGTCATAAATGTTGGCCATATTGCTCTTGAGCAAGCGTTGCAACTGGCTGACCTGCTCCTGATAACGGCTGACTTTCTGGAGCAATTGCAAGCCCTGTAGGCGTTGCTGGAGCAGGACACTGGCCTGCTTGTTATCCCCGAAAATCTCTTTCATCCTAGTCTGTAGCTGGCTGGTCAACCGGTCTAATTTTTGCACATAGCCATCATACAGCCGTTCTGGCTGCCTGAAAATAACCGACTGACTGATTTTGTCCAGCTGGCTTTGCCGAAACTTAATCCGATTGGTCATAGCCTGGTAGGCACGGTTTTCCTGCTGGTTCAAATAGCCTAAGAGGTCCGCCTTGGTCACCGGTGTCGCCAATTCTGCTGCTGCCGTCGGGGTCGCTGCCCGTCTGTCTGCCACAAAATCCGCCAAGGTCGTGTCCGTCTCATGGCCCACACTAGAAATAATCGGAATTCGCGATTCAAAAATGGCTCGAACCACCATTTCCTCGTTGAATGCCCAAAGGTCCTCAATAGACCCACCACCACGACCGACAATTAAGACATCCAAATCCTCCCTGCTATTTGCTTTCTGGATATTGGCAGCTACTTCCTGAGCCGCGCCCTCACCCTGCACTTTGGTCGGGTAGAGAACAATTTCCACACCAGGAAAACGCCGACTGACTGTCGTGATAATGTCCTGAATGACCGCGCCGCTTGGACTGGTAATGACACCAATTTTCTGGGTAAAGCGAGGCACTTGCTGCTTAAATTCCTGCTTGAACAAGCCTTCTGCAGTCAAGGACTGCTTGAGTTGCTCAAACTTGATCGCCAAGGCTCCGATGCCGTCTGGCTCAGCTTTTTCAATGACGATCGAATAGGATCCACTTGGCTCATAGAGCTGGACCCGACCAATCGCATTGATTTTCATACCTTCTTCCAGCTCAAAGCCCAGATTTTTGTAAATACCTGCCCACATGGTCGCCTGGATAACTGCCTTGTCATCCTTGAGGGAAAAATACTGGTGGGTCGGACGCTTGCGGAAATTGGATACCTGTCCTGTCAAATAAACCTTTTCTAGATAGGGATCACGGTCAAATTTTAATTTTAAATACTTGGTTAAATGACTAACCGACAAATAGTCAACCATGTCAGCTCCTTCTGTCTATATCTCTTTCATTATACCAAAAATCGCAAGATTATTCAGAATTAGAGAATAAATTTGTAATTGCTTTCTTGTGCCTTTTTAGGAATTTTACTATATAATATACTTGAACAAACTTAGGAGTTTTATATGAAGTTAGACAATCAACAACAAAGTAAAAATATAGAGGACAGACGTGGTCAGTCCAACGGTGGCTCCTTCTTTCCTGGAGGAACCAGTCGAAGTGGAACTTCCGGTGGTGGCATGCTCTTAGGGCTACTCTTTTCACGACTAGGATGGAAGGGAAAAATCATCCTCTTCCTAGTCCTCATACTCTTTGGTGGTAGTTCAGGACTGGGAGGTCTATTGGGCGGTTCATCTGGAGTAAATCCCTATCAATCCGCTCAGGTATCAACTGCAGGAACTGAGGTCTCCGATGAGGATGCTGTCTTTATGAGTAAGGTCCTAGCCTCTACAGAAGATTTCTGGACCCAGGAATTTGACAAAAACGGCATGACCTACAAGGCTCCAACTCTGGTCTTCTACACTGACCAAACCAGCACAGGATGTGGAATGGGATCAGCCCAAGCCGGTCCCTTCTACTGTTCTGCTGACCGAAAAATTTATATCGATACCTCTTTCTATCAAGAATTAGGTAACCGCTACAAGGCTAAAGGTGACTTTGCCATGGCCTACGTCATTGCCCACGAAGTTGGTCACCATGTTCAAAACGAGCTAGAGGTCCTCGGTGCCTACCATAAGGAGCGCGCCCGTCTGTCTGACAAGGAAGGAAACGCCCTCAATGTTCGTCTGGAACTGCAGGCAGACTACTATGCTGGTGCTTGGGCCAAATTTGTCGATGGCCAAGGCATGCTAGATGCTGGTGACATCGACGAGGCCATGCAGGCAGCCCATGCAGTAGGTGACGATACCCTGCAAAAAGAAGCCTACGGCCGGACTGTCCCAGACAGTTTCACTCACGGTACATCCGAACAGCGCAAACGCTGGTTTGACCGTGGTTATACCTACGGAGACCTGGCACATGCTGACAGTTTCTCTGTTCCAAATCCATAAGATGTTAAGGTTGGGCATAAAGTCCAACCTATGGCTATTTGATTAGCAAAAACATATTGACGCAGGGGTTGATTGGCAGTTTCGTTCGCGTTTAACGCTCCGAATCAGTCCTAACCAATTGTGCGGGGGCGGGAAGACGAACTCTCTTTTCATTAGTCGAGTTCTTTCCCGCTCCCTTTTTTGTGACAGAAAAGGCGCCGACCTCAGTCGACACCTAAAGGAGATTAGGAAAAATCAAGAAAACCACTGTAAGCATTCTTGAATCCTGGGGTAAAAGGGTGTTCCCATTACTAGGAACACCTTCATTGTAAACTTTTACATATAAATTATAATCAGTCTAGAGACTGAATTTATAAAAATGTATATTAACCAGTAATAAAAGAGCAGAATAACCTGCCCTTCCATCTTCTATAATGACCGCTTAAAAGCCTCGAAAGTCTGCTCCATCAGCATGGTAATGGTCATCGGACCGACACCACCTGGAACAGGGGTGATATGACTAGCAAGTTTGGCAACTTCATCATACTTGACATCGCCAATCAGCTTGCCATTTTCATCACGGTTCATCCCCACATCAATGACAACTGCACCTGGTTTGACAAATTCCTTGGTGACAAAATCTCCACGGCCGATAGCTACCACCAAAATATCCGCCTGACGAGCCAAGTCTGGCAAGTTTTTGGTCCGAGAATGGGCAATGGTCACAGTCGCATTGGCATCCAAGAGGAGCTGGGCCATGGGCTTACCAACAATATTTGAACGGCCAATGACTAGAGCTGATTTACCTTCCAAGTCAATCTGGTATTCCTTAAACATCTCCATAATTCCAGCAGGAGTTGAAGGAATCATGACTGCATGACCAGACCAGAGTTTCCCCATATTGGTCGGATGGAACCCATCCACATCCTTGTCAGGATCAATAGCCAAGAGCACCTTTTCTTCATCAATATGAACAGGTAGAGGCAGTTGGACCAGGATACCGTGCCAATTCTCATCTTGATTGTACTTGTCAATCAGGTCCAATAATTCATTCTCTGAGATAGACTCTGGAAGGCGAACAACGTCACTCTTAAAACCAGCAGCCAAAGCCGAACGTTCCTTGTTTCGTACATAGACCTGGCTGGCAGGATCTTCACCAACCAAAATGACCACAAGACCTGGAACCAAGCCTGTCTTTTCTTTCATTTCTGCAACCTTGTCTGCCAGGGCCGTCTGCAATTTCGCCGCCAGGGCTTTACCATCAATAATTGTCATGCCAACTCCTTATTGTTTTCTTTCATTATACAAAAAACAGGGACAATTTCCCAACCTGCTCTGCTATTTTTCAAAAAAATAAGAAAAACCCCGAACAATGCCGGAGTTACTGGTCTATAGTACCTTAGATAAAAAGTCCTTGGTTCGCTCTTCCTTGGTCTGGTCAAAGACTGCTTCAGGACTGCCCATCTCAACGATATAGCCCCCATCCATGAAGATAACTCGGTCTGCGACCTCCTTGGCAAAGCCCATTTCATGGGTCACGATAACCATGGTCATCCCAGCTTTGGCTAAATCCTTCATAACCGCCAATACCTCTCCAACCATTTCAGGGTCAAGGGCAGATGTCGGCTCATCAAAGAGGAGCACATCTGGGTCCATAGCCAGACCACGCGCAATGGCAATCCGCTGTTGCTGACCACCTGAGAGACTTTGTGGATAGGCCTGGGCCTTGTCTGGCAAACCAACCTTTTCTAACAATTCCAAGGCTTTTTTCTCAGCCTCTGCCTTGGCAATCCCCTTGGTCTTAATGGGCGAAAGGGTGATATTTTCCAGAACAGTCATATTGGGAAATAGATTAAACTGCTGGAAGACCATGCCCATCTTCTCTCGCATCTTGAAAATATCGTTGGACTTATCCGTAATATCCACGCCCTCAAAGGTCACCGTCCCCTTGGTTGGTACCTCAAGTAGGTTCATGGTCCGCAAGAAAGTCGATTTCCCAGATCCTGACGGTCCGATAATAACCACTACCTCTCCCTGCTCCACATCCAAGTCAATTCCTTTCAGAACTTCATTTTCCCCGAAATACTTGTGTAAATCTCTAATTGAAATAATTGTTTCCGCCATCTTAATGGCCTCCCTTGTTCATTTTCTTCTCAAAATGCTGGATGACAAGCGTCAGCAAGCTGGTCAAAATCAAGTAATAAAATGCTGCAAAAATCAGTGGCTCCAAAGGAATATAGGTCGTAGACGAAACCGTCGTCGCCCCATTCCAAAGCTCCATAACCCCAATCGTAGACAGGAGTGAGCTATCTTTGACAATGGTCACAAATTCATTTCCCAAGGCTGGAAGGATATTCTTAATGGCCTGTGGCATGATGACATAACGCATAGCCTGCTTTGGTCTAATCCCTAGAGAATAGGCCGCCTCCAGCTGCCCTTTAGGAACCGCGTTGATCCCTGCCCGGACCACCTCTGACACATAGGCACCTGAGTTCATAGATAGGATAATAATACCTGGCAAAAGACGGGTCAAGTCAACAGACAAAATCCCCAACTGGAAGGTCGGTGCCGCAATGTGTGTCATGGTAAAACCAATCATAATCTGCACCACCATTGGCGTACCACGGAAAATCCATACATAGATATTGGCAAACCAAGCCAAGATTTTATACTTGCTCCGCTGGGCAAAGGCTAACAAGACACCGATGATGCTCCCGAAAAGCACGACAAAACTGGCAATGATGAGAGTTACCAAGGCTCCATAATTAAAATAAGCAATATAATCATTCAAAAAAGAAAAATTCATTTCATCCACTACTCCATTTTTTCATATACTCACTACTATACCACGTCGTGAATAAATATGCAACATCCCTGTCTAAAATATTCATCATTTAAACTAAAAAGCACCCGAAGGTGCATTCTACTACTTATTAGTACAACAATTCGTAGATTTCCATTGCAATCAAGTCGATGCTGTCAAACGTATAGGTTTCACGAGCAGCAACATCACGCAAGGTATATACTGAACCATTTTCTTCATCGTAGCTGTAGGCAACTTCAGCAACGACAACACCTTCACGCTCAAAATTACGCTTGAGGGTACCACCATCACCCGCCATCGCTTCCAGACGATTGATGATTCTCACTAAGTGTGATTCCATAATCTTTCTCCTCTTCTTAGTATAGGTATATTTTACCACAAAGTAACTGAAAAGTCTCTTTTTTACACGTTTTTGTTGCATATACTCTCACATTTTTCTGCAAATAGACTAGCACATAGCAATTTCTTGATTTTTTCCTAAAACTTGTTATAATTAAATTACATTTGACCTTTATTGACCATTTGAACAAAGGTCACATTTTTTCAAAGAAAGAGGTAGAATTATGCTCTGCAAAAACTGTAACATCAATGACGCAACCATCCATCTCTACACCAACCTCAACGGCAAACAACAGCAGGTCGACCTCTGCCACAACTGCTACCAAATCATGAAGACTGACCCCAACAACGCCATTCTCCGTGGCCTAGGCGACTTCAACCCTAACAACATGGATCCCTTCAGTGAATTTTTCAATCATTTGGGAGGATACCCTGACAACACACCAGCTGGACGTGACCGCAACCAGACACCTCCGACCCAGTCTGGAGGAGGGAACCGAGGCGGCGGCCGCTCCAATCAGCCTGGCGGAGGTATCCCGCAAGCACCGCAACAGCCAAACGGCCTCTTGGAAGAATTTGGTATTAACGTGACCGAGATTGCTCGCCGTGGAGATATTGACCCGGTTATCGGACGCGACCAAGAAATCACTCGCGTAATTGAGATTCTCAACCGCCGGACCAAGAACAACCCCGTCCTCATCGGTGAGCCCGGTGTTGGTAAAACGGCCGTTGTCGAAGGTCTGGCCCAGAAAATCGTAGACGGAGATGTCCCACATAAACTCCAAAATAAGGAAGTTATCCGCCTAGACGTTGTTAGCTTAGTGCAAGGAACAGGTATCCGTGGACAATTTGAAGAACGCATGCAAAAACTAATGGAGGAAATTCGCAACCGTAAGGAAGTCATCCTCTTTATCGACGAAATCCATGAAATTGTCGGAGCAGGTTCTGCTGGCGACGGCAACATGGATGCCGGCAACATTCTCAAACCAGCTCTTGCCCGTGGCGAAATGCAACTGGTCGGAGCAACCACCCTCAATGAATATCGTATTATCGAGAAGGACGCCGCCTTGGAACGCCGCATGCAACCTGTCAAGGTTGAGGAGCCAAGCGTCGAAGAGACCATTACCATTCTCAAGGGCATCCAGGCTAAGTACCAGGACTACCACCACGTTAAGTATTCAGATCAGGCTATTGAAGCTGCAGCTGTCCTTTCCAACCGCTACATCCAGGACCGATTCCTGCCTGACAAGGCCATTGACCTCTTGGATGAGGCGGGTTCCAAGATGAACCTGACTCTCAATTTCATTGATCCGAAAGAGATTGACCAACGCCTGATCGATGCTGAAAATCGCAAAGCCCAGGCTACTCGTGATGAAGACTACGAAAAAGCTGCTTACTTCCGCGACCAGATTGCCAAATACAAGGAAATGCAGCAGGCGACTATCAGTGAAGAGGACATTCCACTCATTACTGAGAAGGAAATCGAGGCCATTATCGAGCAGAAAACCAATATTCCTGTCGGCGATTTGAAGGAGAAAGAACAATCTCAACTCATCAACCTAGCTAGCGACCTCAAGGCTCATGTGATTGGCCAAGACGATGCCGTGGATAAGATTGCCAAGGCCATTCGTCGCAATCGCGTCGGATTGGGTGCGCCCAACCGTCCAATCGGTTCCTTCCTTTTCGTTGGTCCAACAGGTGTCGGTAAGACCGAGCTTTCTAAACAGCTGGCCATCGAGCTCTTCGGCTCAGCTGACAGTATGATTCGCTTTGATATGTCTGAGTACATGGAAAAACACGCCGTTGCCAAATTGGTCGGTGCACCTCCAGGCTATGTCGGCTATGAAGAGGCCGGGCAATTAACTGAGAAAGTGCGCCGCAATCCCTACTCGCTCATTCTCCTGGATGAGGTAGAAAAGGCCCATCCAGATGTCATGCACATGTTCTTGCAGGTCCTGGATGACGGTCGCTTGACAGACGGGCAAGGTCGGACTGTTTCCTTCAAAGATACTATCATTATCATGACCTCCAATGCCGGTACTGGTAAGGTTGAGGCCTCTGTCGGTTTCGGTGCTGCTATGGAAGGGCGGGCTCAATCAGTCCTCGGTCAGCTTGGTAACTTCTTCAGCCCAGAATTTATGAACCGTTTCGACGGTATCATCGAATTCCAGCCGCTTAGTAAGGATAATCTGCTTGAAATTGTCAGCCTCATGCTGGAAGATGTCAACAAGCGCTTGTTTGCCAACGGCATCAGCCTCCATGTGACAGACAAGGTCAAGGAAAAATTGGTCGACCTGGGCTATGATCCAAAAATGGGTGCCCGTCCGCTCCGACGAACCATTCAAGACCAGATTGAAGATGCTATCACGGACTTCTATCTGGAAAATCCAACGGAGAAAAATCTCCGCGCTGTCATGTCCAGCAAGGGAGACATTCAGATTAAGGCGCAAACCGTCGCCAAAGTCAAAGAAGTCTAAAGGGATACTCAGTCTAGTTTCATCTATAAAAAGAAAACAGAGCCTGTTTCAAACGAACAGGTTCTGTTTTTGAAAGAGAAAAAACTAAATCATCGCGAACATCGAGATGATCGCAAGAGCGCCTATTTGCAACCAATCATCCTTGCCCGCCCTATAACTGATGAAGAAATCAATCAACAGGAGTGATGTTGGAACGCAATTTGACAAACTGTGCAACGCCATCTTCTATAGTCATAGTTAGATGTTCCGTATGCACCAAATAATCTAGGTGGGCCATGGTCTCACCGCTAGCAAACCATTTCTGAGCCTTTGGAAAGGCCTCCCAACTATCAGCCTTAATGCGCCAACTAATCCGTGCCGATACATCCCTGACAGTGACCTTTTCACCCTCCGAAATGCTATCTAAAATTTCCTGTAAACGTTCAAAATGATGGGTTTCTAAAACTCCAATCCGCTCCAAATGATTTTCAATAGGCTTACGATGGCCAGGCAAGATTAAACGCAGCGGTGTTCGTCTTAATTTATCCAGGGTTGCTAGATAGGTTCCTAGGATATTGGGATAATCCCATCCCCAAAAGGTAATATTAGGAGTAATCGGATCCAGAACCGTATCTCCGCCAATTAAGAGCTGTTTCTGACGGTCCAATAAACCGATGTGCCCTGGTGTATGGCCTTGGAGATTTATAATTTCAAATTTAAAGCCTCCAACCTTGAAATACTTGCCAATCTCAAGGATATCAAAAGGGACCTGACTAGGTAGATGAAACTTGAAACCAGGGTTGTCCTCCACAGCCATCTCATCCCTGGAGATACCATATAGCTGACGATAATCATTCATCCTGTCCCAATAAGGACCCGTTGCCATCTCATTCATCAAAATCCCATCCACACGACCAGCATAAATTTTAGCGCCAGCCTGATAAAACCTTGTCGCTAGCCCTGTGTGATCTGCATGGAGATGGGTCAAAACCAGGTCAACATCCTTCATTTCCAATCCTAATTCAGCCAATCCTGCTAACATAGCTTCAAAAGATTCTGGATGATTGTAGCCCGTGTCAATCAAGACCGACCTTTCCGGACTTTTTATCACGTAAACATGGATTTCTCTCAATGGACTATTGGGCAATACAATGGGAAAAGTATAAATATTTGGATAGATTTCCTTCATGAGCCCCTCCTTTTGTAATCGTTTTCCATAATCTAAGTATAGCACATTATAGAGCCTTGAAATTATTACACTTGATAACATCTTCCATAAGGAAAAATAATGAAAAAATGGTATAATGTTAACAATTCAAGCTCTTAAACATTAAGCGAGGAAAATATGGAACAGATTGCAGTATTTGGAGAAAAACAAGCAGGAGTCGACTATCAATTACGCCAGGGAGTCTATGCTGTTATTCCAAATGAAGAAAATGATAAGATTATCCTGGTTCAAGCACCAAATGGCGCCTGGTTTTTACCGGGTGGAGAAATTGAAAAAGGCGAAAACCAGCTCATTGCCCTGGAAAGAGAATTGATGGAAGAACTGGGATTTACAGCTGAAATTGGGCATTATTATGGTCAGGCGGATGAATATTTTTATTCCAGCCATCGAGATACTCACTTCCACAACCCTGCCTACATCTACCAGGTTAAAAGCTATCATCAAATCGGACAACCACTAGAAGATTTTAATCATCTTGCCTGGTTTCCCATCCAAGAAGCCCTTGAAAAATTAAAACGAGGTAGCCATAAATGGGGCGTGCAACAATGGATTTTAGATCAAAAAACACTATAAAAGACTAGTCAAATCTTGCTGATAGTGCTATAATGAAGCCATAGAGTTAGAGGAGGTTTTGCATGAAAATTATAAATACAACCAATAGCCATAGCCAGTTGGTTCAAAATCAACTTGCCAATACGGATGCATTTTTGGTAGAGACTTATTCTGCGGGAAATACTGATGTTATCTTCACTCAGGCTCCCCGCCACTACGAACTCCTCATCAGCAATAAATACCGCTCTGTCCAACAGTCAGAAATTGAAAAAATCCGTGATTTTTTCCTTCATCGCAAGATTGATGAACGGAAGATAAACAAAGCAGCCATCCGCACAATCCACACAGATAAATTGATTGAGATGTCCTTCCCAATCGTCAGCGAAATCTAAGAAACCAGAACGGTTTCTTTTTTTTCGCACATTGTCAAGTCAAGTGCAACAAGTTCATTGATAACTAGAGATCCAGAGGTTAAGCTGTCTGGGCTAGCCC